>CAYNCW010000196.1:0-6082 GCA_964395635.1 uncultured Oscillospiraceae bacterium | reverse complement strand
GTAAGTCGTTTATCAGTTACTCATTGACAGGTGAATTCTCATATATGTTTATGTGTTTTTCATTTTGTATGCTCATACTATCCGATTTGCGTGCTATTTGCAGCAGGAAGTCCGCCTGGTTTTCCAATGTGGTGGAGATTTGGGTACTTTCATCAACTGCTTGGCTGTTTTGCTGCACCACCTGGGAGATTTGGTCGATACCCTGTGTAATTTGGGAGATAATCCGTTTTTGCTTCTCTGCTAACTTGAAAATATCCTTCATAAGCTCCCGTGTATTTTTCTCAGATTCCATAACCATCTGAAAGGTTTTGGCTGTTTTTTGGGCTATGGAGGTGCCTTTGTTAATGGCGTCCACAGCGTCCCCCACCAGCTTGGCAGTAATCTGGGAAGAATCTGCGCTTCTGCTGGCGAGCATCCGCACCTCGTCCGCAACAACCGCAAACCCTTTTCCGGCGGCACCGGCACGAGCAGCCTCCACAGACGCGTTTAGCGCAAGAATATTGGTTTGAAAAGCGATATCGTCTACCGATTTCATTACCTTGCGAATTTCTTCTGAAGCGTTGGTAATTTCTTTCATGGCAACCAACATGGTGTCCATTTGGTTCCAACCCTGCTCCATTTCCTTTCCGGTTTGTACAGAGATGGTTTCAGCGTTTTGCACTGCATCCGCAGAGGCGTGAATTTGTTGGGAGAAGTTGTCAAAGCTAGCGGAAAGCTCGTGAATAGCGTTGGCTTGGCTGACAATTCCGCTGCGAATGCGTTCGGATACACTGGATATTTTCCCAGAGGTGTTTGCAATATCAGCAGAGCAGCCTTGTATCTTGTCCAGTATATCCTGCTGGGATGAAATCAGCGCGTCACTTTCCTGAATTTTATCCTGAATAGTAACCAGCAGCTGCTGGGTCTCCTGTGTTTTGCTAGCGGCGCTTTGCATCGATTCCCCACCCCATTTTACCAGGGTGTAAGCGAAGAATATACCAAAATTCAGTCCAAAAAGGTTTTTAAATATAGTGGCAATTTCGGTGGAACCAAATGCAGTTTGATAGGCAAACACAACCAGCAGTAGAATACATAGGTTGACAAGTAAACCGTGTATCAAAATAACCCGTTTGTTGAAATAAATGCCACCCATAATGTTGGTTGCCAAAAACAAAGCGAACATATCTGCAACAGAACCAACAATCAGGGATGCGGTAAGTATCATAGCAAATTGGCCCAATGATGTAATGGTGATTCTAGTTTCAAAGGAAAGGCGGTTTTTCATGCCCCAAACAAAGGATACCAGACTCCCCCCTAGTAGAATCAGAATGCCGGCTGCTACATACTTTTTTACGATAAGCTCTAGAATAAAAAATACGATTGTAGCAACAATGGTAGCGTAAAGGTTAATTTTTAGCAGATCTTCCATTTGCAGTTTTTTCTTTTGCACAGTTGAATTGTCCATAAGTTCCCTCACATATTTAAATTAAGTCAACTAACCTTGGGAAGTAAAGCATTGAACAAATTTCATTGTATACTTTTTTTATTTTCACAGCAAGAGGATCTGCTGTTTTCTTTGTCAAATATAAAATTATGAATAAGAAGTTGATATAGATATGGGTGGAATTTAAATGATATTTGTATATACTAAATCAAGCAGAAAGAGTTTAGGTGTATTATTTGAACAGGTTTTGATTGGAACAGGTAATAAATTAGACACGGTCTATTACTAGTAAGGAGCACTATCAATGAAGCTTATTCATACTCTGTTGTTTTTAATCAGAGAAAACATGTTAGACCAAGATTTGGCCATTGCAAAAACCTGCTTAAAATCTCTTGAGAAAAGCACCTATAAAACGGTTGTTGTATATAATCAAGGGTTTTGGGACAAGGAAACATTGGAAGACTATTTAAAGCAATTTGCGCTCAACTGTATTGTAGTTGGTACTGGTATCAATACCGGCACTGTTGTAGGTCGACAAGGCTGCTTTACTACAATTTGGGAGCGATATCCAGATACGGAATATATAAGCGAACTCCATTTAGATATGATTTTGACCCATAATTGGGAGGATCCGTTGATTGCATATTTAGACAACAACGATGAGCCGATTATAAGCTGTGGCATTGTTGACCAAAGCGGTAACCTTAATTTTTTAAATAAGGCAGTTACCCCGGTGATACAACAAAGCAAAATCATCCATGCCGGCGGGGATGATGACGGGGATGTCTATGATGAGTATTTGGTTGGTTTAAGACAGGATGTGGTGGTGCATGGCTTTACCAATCCATGTATACACAAAAGCAGTATTTTACAGTGCACCGGGGGATATAATCCCCGTTTTTTAACCGGCAAGCAGGCTTTTGAGGATGATAGTATGCTGCTTGGCTATTTTTATTACTATGGAACCAAAGTGAATTGGCGTCCTAAGGTCTGTTATAAATCTGTTGTTTATCACGCAGTAGCGGGCCAAAGACTTGATTTGCGGGATAGTGTAATGATCAATTATTATGGTCTTATCAAGCAGTATGGGGCAATGGGCTTAAAGCATCTTTCCCAGCTCCATAAAAGCCAGTGGCATATCAATTATTTTTCCGAGCAATATAACAATATGTAGCTTAAAGATGAAAAAACAAGGCGTAACCAATGGGCGGTTATGCCTTGTTTTTTTGCTGTAAACAGTTATTCTGTGATAACAGGGTCAAAATAAGTGTCTGGATATTGGGGGTTAAATTCTTCGCTGCTCCATATAAGCGCTATCATTTCCGAATCACCAATGTTTTGGATGGAATGGGTATACCCCACAGGGACATCAATTATCTCCGGCACTGAACCATCTACATAATAATCTAGTATCTCTTCGCTATTGAGTAAACGAAAGCGGATGACAGCGGAACCCTTCACGACCAAAAATTTTTCAACCTTTGTGTGGTGCCAATGATTGCCACGAACAATACCCGGTTTTGTAACCGATATGGATACCTGGCCGAAAGCGCTGCATTTTAAGCATTCGCAAAAATATCCTCGTTCATCGGTTTTGGGGTCAAGCTTATAGGAAAATAGCTTTTGCGGCAAATAGGAACTGTAGGTAGCATATAGCTTTCTATCAAAATCATGTGCAAAAGCAGGCATCTCTAAACTTTGTCGGTTTTTATGAAACAAGATAAGCTTTTCGGCTAGTTGCCCCAATTTTATGGGGTGGGGGATAGGAGCTTGACAAAAGCCATCATCTGCAACTATCGGCTTACCCTCTAAAGTACGGATAAAGGCATCGACAACATCATCAATATACACAAGCTGTAAAACAGTATCTGGATTATCGATTCTCAGATCCAGATTTCTAGAAACATTGTGACAAAAGGTGGCAACAACCGAGTTATAGTTGGGTTTACACCACTTGCCGTATACATTGGGAAGCCTATAAACATATACATTTACATTGCATGAGGATGCATATGCAAATAAAACATCCTCCATAGCCCTTTTGCTTTTGCCATAGGGAGTATCCAGCTCTGCTTGGATGGATGAGCTGGCAAGGATAGGGCATGTATTGGAACAGCTTTTTAATTTTTTAATAATCTGGTTGGTTAATGCTGTATTCCCTTGTTCAAAATCATCCGGGTTGTCTGATCGGTTGATACCGGCTAAATGAAATAGAAAATCGCACTCTTCCAGGTATTTCTCCAGCGAAGCATCCTTTTGGTTTCTATCGTAAAGAAACAAGTCGGTATATCCCCGACTTTTAAGCTGTGCAACAAGATTTTTTCCAATAAACCCATCCGAACCGGTAATTAAGAGTTTCAATACGTTCCCCCCAAACCCTTTAGTTCATTTTGGATATATTCGAGGGTCTTTAGCTTTTCAATCATTTGGCCAATATCCAGTCTTTGGGTATTGTCGGAAGTATAATCACTTGTGGTTAGTCCCTCTTTATTACCGGTAATAAAGTATTTGTCATAATTTAAATCCCGTTTATCCAGCACGACTCTGTAAAAATTCCCCATATCAATTGCCTTTGACATTTCTTCCTTTGTCAACAGGGTTTCATAAATTTTTTCACCGTGGCGTATACCGATATCGATAATTTCATTGTCTGCGTGGAACAGTTTTTTAAGGGATTCCGCTAGGGTGCGTATGGTACACGCTGGTGCCTTTTGCACAAATAAATCCCCTGATTGCCCATGTTCAAAAGCAAACAAAACTAGCTCTACGCTCTCCTCCAAGCTCATCATATACCGCGTCATATCCCCATAAGTTATGGTTAAGGGCTTTCCATTTTTTATTTGCTCCACAAATAAAGGGATTACGCTGCCTCTGGAGGCCATTACATTGCCATAACGTGTTCCGCAAATGCTGGTCTTGCCGGAGTCAACCGTTCTAGATTTTGCCATAAACACCTTTTCCATCATTGCCTTGGAAATACCCATTGCATTTATGGGATAAGCAGCCTTATCGGTAGAAAGGCAGATTACTTTTTTTACCCCTGTATCAATGGCAGCGTTGAGCACATTTTCTGTTCCAATAATGTTTGTTTTCACTGCTTCCATGGGAAAAAACTCACAGGATGGCACTTGCTTAAGAGCTGCGGCATGGAAGATATAATCAACTCCCAGAATTGCATTTTTTACACTGGAATACTCCCTGGTATCGCCAATATAAAACTTAATTTTATCGTTTTTATAATATCTGCGCATATCATCTTGTTTTTTTTCATCCCTGGAGAAAATGCGAATTTCTTTAATGTCTGTATTTAAAAAGCGGCTAAGGACTGCGTTGCCAAATGAGCCTGTACCGCCTGTTATCAGAAGTATTTTGTTTGTAAACATTAGATAAAGCCCTCGTAATTGATTTTTACCAGTATATTCACCACAGGTAAAAGTGGAACTTATCAAAATAATGCGAAATAGGCCCCCTGAGCAATGGCAGAATGGTGTACTTTTAGAATATACACCGCTTCACCTTTTCTCAGAGGGCCTTTGGCTATGCACTTATTAATCTATCATAACATACTATGCAATAAATGCAATGTTGTATACTCATATGATGTTGCATGGTTAAGAACTGACGTTCATTTACAAAACAAATATAAAGGTGCGATGTTTATGTATAACTATTGCGGACTACCAACACATGAACCATATTATGATAGATACAGTCCATTAAGATACGCAAACTATTGCGATTATAATAGGCAATATTGCAATTGGAATACCCCAATTTACCCATGTCATCCAAACCCATGCGAGAGCAGATGTCCCTATCCTCCAATTGATCATTGTGGATATGATCCGTGCAGAAGACACGACAGATGCTCACGTTGCGGACATCACAGTTGTGATTGCTGCTGTGATTGTTGTTGTGATAGACACAGGCATTGTCCTACTGGCCCCACCGGCCCCACCGGTCCGACAGGTCCCACTGGTCCCACTGGTCCCACTGGTCCAACCGGCCCAACAGGTGGATCCGGTGTGACTGGACCGACAGGTCCAACCGGTCCAACAGGTCCTGCAGGAACTTCCGGTGTAACCGGCCCTACTGGCCCAACAGGACCTGCAGGTGCAGGAGCAACATTGGGTGGACTGCAAGCTCAACTGGCTACCACTGCCATAACATCTGTAGCAATTGGGGACCCTGTTTTGTTTAACAGCATCCTAAACAATCAAAGCCCCAATATCTTTTATAACTCTGCAACAGGGCAATTTACACTTACCCAGCCAGGAAATTATTATGTTGCGTGGTGGGTAGCTACAGATGGTTCCGCAAGTAGCCCAGAAATCAATTTTGCAGTATCCGTAAATGGTGTACCATTTTCTACAGCCTCTACTCCTATTGTAACGGGTCAAATTTCGGGCGAAGCACTAGTAACAACTGGCGTTGGGCCAACAACTCTTAGCCTTATTAATACAAGTTCTGATACGGTTACGTTGTCCCCGTCTGTTCCTG
Source organism: uncultured Oscillospiraceae bacterium (assembly GCA_964395635.1). Classification (GTDB taxonomy): domain Bacteria; phylum Bacillota; class Clostridia; order Oscillospirales; family Ruminococcaceae; genus WRAV01. The sequence continues at coordinate 159 of CAYNCW010000196.1, read as the reverse complement.
TTCAAGCTGGCATTGTTATTGTTCAGTTATCTTAAAGCGAAGATCTAAAGGAGAAACAAAATGAGTAATGTAGCATTAGAACTACAAAGAACCATAGATGCAACAATAGGAGCCGGCCAAAACGTTATATTTAATATACTAACATTTTCAGCAGGCAAT
>CAYNCW010000195.1:0-6107 GCA_964395635.1 uncultured Oscillospiraceae bacterium | reverse complement strand
CTCAGCTGGGGTTTGGAAGGTTCAGACACAGTTTCCTGCTTGATTAGCCACTGGAGCTGGAGTTCTACTTCTGTTTGTTCGGCTGAAAGACGTTCTATATCCGCAATTATCGCAGGCTTTACCCCTTGAGGCGCGGTGCGTAAGGTGACAGCCTGGGATGCAATTGCAGTAACAATTGCCTGCTGCCGCTTTTGCAAGCGCTTTTTTTCCATAGCCAGGCTGTTGTTTTGATCGGATAAACGTTGAGCAGAACCCAAAAGCATCTTGTAATACTGGTTATCCGGCTCTGCTATGGAACAGATGGAATCCAGGACAAAGTCATCCAGCTTGTTACCGCCGATCTCAGGGCTATTGCAGGCGGCGCGATCATTGTACTTTATCTTGCAAACATAGCTGTAACGCGGCCTTCCATCGGTTGTGTATCGTCCACTCTGCTTGCGGGTATACATGTTTTCGCCGCAAACAGGGCAGAGTACCAGCCCCGACAAAAGGGAATTGCTCTGTTCGTTAGGCTGTGCATAGCGGCTGCGATTATCCTGCAAAATACCCTGTGCTTGCACCCACTCCCTGCCTGCAATGATCCCCTTGTGCTTGCCTACAGCGATAATCCAGCTGGAAATTTTGCGTCGGCTCTGCTTAGATACATATTCAGGATGAACCACAGTGCTGTCGCCTCGCAGCTCCTTAGTCTGTTGGGTTTTGTTGTATACCATCATGCCCCGGGAGCCGTCAAACGCTAGCTTTTCGGCATAGATTGGAACCTCAAAGGCCCTAAAATATTGGTAAACATCTGCGTCGGCAATGGCATATACGGGGTTTTGCAGGATATTTTTCACGCTTAAACGGGTGTGTGGCTTTCCCTGCCGGGTGTAGATTCTATGTTCTTCCGTCCAGGCCACCACCTTGCCAAGACTTCGCTTCTGGATGAAAATGCGAAATATCTCCCGCACTACTGCCTGCTCCTCCTCCACCGGTTCCAGATGGTTTACGGTGGTTTTTTTGCCCCCCACAGTACGATGCTCTCTCTTGGAGGAAAACCCCAGCGGCGTTGCACCTCCCAGCCAGCGACCTTCTTTGGCAAGTTCGTACATATTGTCGGCAATGCGCTCGGCGATGATGTCCCGCTCAAATTCAGCGATGGATGCTAGCAACGACATAACGATTTTTCCTGTTCTGCTGCTAGTATCTACTTCATCGGTGCAAGAGACAAAAGCTATCTTTTTTATACGTAGCTGCTCCACCAAATTCAGCAAGTCAAGCGTTCGTCTGCTAATTCTATCAAATTTATAGCAAATCACCGCTTTAATCTGATTATCGGCAATGTCTCGGAGCATCTGCATGTACTGGGGCCGGTCGGAGTAATAGCCGGAGAGACCCTCATCCTGATAGACAAGAAGGTCATTCTCACCCGTATCAAATTTCAGCTGTGCGTATGCTTTGCATTTGGCAATTTGGTTTTCTACGCTTTTTCCACTTTCGGTAATCTTGGATTTTCTTGCATAAATTGCAACCTTACGAGTGTCTTTTGGCTCTTGTTGGGAGGATTTAACCATAAAAAGTCACCTCTTAGAAAGCTCCCGAGGGCCAATAGCAGTAAACTATTGGTTCCTCGGGAATTTTTATGGAGCCTGCTGGATTTCTCTTATAATGTCTTGCAGTTGTTGGGTTGTAATGCCATATTGCAGTAAATGCTTAATTACTTTTTCAGCCCGGTAACGGGCAATTTCATGGAACAACCTTTCCTTTTCGGTTTCGTCGGAAGGAAAATGCATTACAGCTCGGTACCCCAAGAAAACCACCCCCACAAAAATTTCTATGCGTAGGGTGGTTTGTCCTATCCCACAATACGGAAAACACTCCTGGTAAGGTTTAGCACGCCAACAAATATGGTATCCTTGTGCAATCCAGTATACGCTACACAATACAAATGCTCCCCCATCCCGCAAAACAAGCGGCGATAGGGGAGCATGAACCAAAAAGGGGACCTGTGAAGGCCATTTGCGTAAGTATAAAGCAGTCTATTTTTGCTTGGGCGGCCAGTGTATGGCAATGCTGTTTACAGCTAGCGCAGCTTCTGCAACACCCTCGCTAATGGTGGGATGTGGGTGTATGGTGGAAATGATTTCCTCCACGGTGGCTTCTAGCCGGATGGCCAGCGCTGCCTCGGAAATAATATCGGTGACGCGTGGGCCATACATTTGCACCCCCAACACCTGGCCATACTTTTTGTCGGTAACAAACTTCATGATTCCTTTGCCACCGTTGGCAATTAGGGTTTTGCCGTTACCGGAAAGGTTGAAGCTGCCCACCTGCACATCGTAGCCCTGCTGTTTGGCTTGCTCTTGGGTTAAACCTACCCAGGCAATTTCAGGGTTGGTGTAAATACAAGAGGGAATGGTGTTGGGATAGTAAGCGCTTTCATGGCCCAGTGCATGTTCCACCGCCGCAATGCCCTGCGCCGAAGCGGCGTGTGCTAGCATCAGTATACCATTGCAATCGCCGATTGCGTAAATGTTTGGCTGGCTGGTGGCAAAGTTTTTATCCACAGGAATTTTCCCACGTTGGGTGGCAATGCCCACATGTTCTAAGCCAATGCCCTGGGTAGCTGGGCTGCGCCCCACCGCTACCAGCACATACTGCGCTTCCACTGTGGTGGCAGCACCCTTGCAGTCTAAGCTGGCGGAGAGCATGTCACCTTTTTGTGCCACTGAAAGGAGTTTGGTGTCGGTATGGAATACAACACCCTTAGCCGAAAGTTCTTTTTTCAGCTCCGCAGCAATCTCGCCATCTACCATGGGAAGGATTTCCGGCAACAATTCAACAACGGTAACCTTGCAACCAAACGTAGCAAACAGGCTGGCGAATTCCACACCAATTACGCCGCCCCCCACAATGAGCATTGATTTTGGTGGGGCACTTAAGCTGAGAGCATCGGTGCTGTTTATTACGCCCGGCAAATCATGCCCCGGGAAGGGAATGACACTGGGGCGCGATCCGGTGGCAACAATAATTATATCGCCTTTTACCTTTTCACTGCCATTTACCACCACAGTGTGGCTATCCTGCAGCACACCAAACCCCCTATGAATGGTTACTTTGTTGGCGCGCAGCAGCCCACCTACCCCATTCACCAGTTTGTTTACAATAGCTTGCTTGTTGGCAAGCACCTTATCCCACTGCACGGTAACATTCTCGGCTTGAATTCCCGCGCTGTTGGCGTGCAGCATTTCTTCGTAAAGCTCTGCACTGTGCAGCAGCGCCTTGGTGGGAATGCAACCCACATTCAAGCAGGTGCCGCCAAAGTTTTCATTTTCTATTATGTGAACTTCCGCGCCCAGCTGTGCCGCGCGAATGGCTGTGACATAGCCGCCCGGGCCGCCACCCAGCACAATCATTTTTTTGCTCATCGTTAATTCTCCTTGCGCTAACATTGTATGCAGGCCGCATTGTTCATGGCGTAAATATCCTCAAAGGCATCGGCTACGTCAGGGTAGGGGGCGTCCATAGCAAATTGTGCTGCTGCGTCCATTTCTGCCCGCGCCTGCGCCGCCATGTCGTCCAGTTCCGCTTCAGTGGCATAACCGGCGGCCAGCACCGCTTTGCGAAAGTTGACAATAGGGTCTTTTGTAAGCCAATAGTCAACCTCTTGCTTTGTTTTATAGGATTGAGGATCTCCCTCAAAGTGACCGTGCTGCCGAAAGGTTTTGGCTTCAATTAGGGTAGGGCCTTCCCCTTGTCGGGCTTTATCCAGTGCCCTTTGGGTGGCTTGGTAAACCTCTAGTACATCATTGCCGTCAATGGTAACCCCTTCAATGCCATAGGCACCTGCGCGCGCCGAAAGGTCTTGCAGGTTGGTAACCCGGTCAATGTTCACCGAAACACCGTATTTGTTGTTTTCAATAAACAACACAACCGGCAGTTTCCAGGCAGAAGCCATGTTGAGTGCTTCGTGGAAGCAACCGGTGTTGGTGGCTGCATCGCCAAAGAAGCACAATGTTACCTTGCCGTCCTGCTTGCACTTGGAGGCCAGCGCCGAACCTACCGCAATAGGAATGCCCGCACCCACAATACCATTGGAGCCAATAATACCCAGATCCATATCGCTGATGTGCATAGAACCACCCTTGCCGCCGCAGTAGCCTGCCTTTTTGCCGAATAGCTCGGCCATAAGCAGGTCTGCTGTTGCTCCTTTAAGCAGGCACTGGCCATGCCCCCGGTGGCTATGTACCAGCAGGTCGTCAGGGTGCAGGGCATGCAGCCCACCTACGGTAATGGCTTCCTGCCCAATGCAGGTGTGTATGTTACCACTCATTTTTCCTTGCAGAAAAAGTTCAGCAGCCACCTCATCAAAATAACGCACACGGTGCAGATCCAGGTAACAGGTACGTATAAATTCCTTGGAATAGCTGGTAATTTCCACAAAATCACCCTACCCTCTCAAGTTGGTCAACAAGTTGGGAATAAACGTAATGGTTTGGGGAAAGTAGGTCATAATAAGCAGCACCAGTACCGAAACAGTAATAAAGGGCATAACATCCCGAGAAATTTGTTTAAGGGATATTTTACTAATGCCGCAAGCCACATACAGGTTTACACCAACAGGTGGTGTAACCTGCCCAATGGCGAGGTTCACTGTCATAATAACTCCGAAGATAAGCGGGTCGTACCCGATAAGTTTGATGATAGGTAGCAAAATGGGTACAAAGATGTACATAGCCGAAATAGCGTCCACAAAGCAGCCGGCAATTAACAGCATAATGTTTATCATAAGTAGAATCAGGATCTTGTTGGTGGTGATAGACATCATAAGGTCAGCGGCTTGGCGCGCCACGCCGTTGGTGGTAACCACCCAAGAGAAGATACTGGCTGTGGCAACCACCAGCAATACTACAGCCGAAGAGGAAGCTGAGGACACAAGGATATCCTTTAAATCCTTGAGCTTAAGCTCTTTGTAAACAAAGAAACCAACAAATAGACCATACACCACCGCTACAGCAGCGGCTTCGGTAGGTGTAAAGATTCCGCCGTAAATGCCACCGAGGATAATCACCGGGGTCATAAGCCCCCATGCTGCATCGCAGAACGACTTCCAGCGTTCTTTCCCACTGGCCTTGGGTGCACGTTCAATGTTCTCCCGGCGGGTCATGATTAGGCTGACGATGCACAGAGCAAGACCAATAAGCAGCCCCGGCACAACACCGGCGATGAAAAGATCGCCAATAGAAACCTCGGCAATTGCGCCATACACCACGAACGCAATGCTGGGGGGAATAATAATGCCGATTGCGCCTGAGGTTGCCAGCAGACCAGAGGCCATGCCCGGCCTATACTTAGCAGAGATCATAGCTGGGATAAGGATGGAGCCCAAAGCCGCCACTGTTGCCGGGCCGGAGCCCGAAATAGCAGCAAAGAAGCAGGAGGTCATAACCGCAACAATAGCAAGGCCAGCTGGCAGGTGCCCCGCCATAGTGTTGGCAAAGGCAATAAGCCGCTTGGAAATACCCGCCTTTTCCATTACAATGCCTGCAATAATAAAGAATGGAATGGCCAGCAGTGTAAACTTGGCGGTGGAAGCGTACATGATATCGGGCAGCATGTTCAGGGGAACGCCCATGGCCAATACACCCAAGGTGCCAGAAACCCCTAAGCTGATGGCAATGGGTACATTAAAGAGCAGCAGAAAAAAGAACACACTAAAAATGAGTACACCTACCATCTTACGCTTCCTCCTCTCGTTTGCGGAAATCGGCAATACCTACCTCTAGGAACCGAATTATGAGCAACAACGCTCCAACCGGCACCGAAAGGCTCATAACCCACTGGGGCAAACCCAGTGAGGGAGTTTTTTGATTTAATGCGATCTGTGAACCAATCATTTGTATGCCATAAAATAGCATCGCCCCAAAGAACACCACTGTGAGAATGGTAACAACCAGCGCCACCGTTTTTCGCAGCTTGGGCGGAAAAATGTCGGTTAGAATTGTAAGCCCCAGGTGTGCGCGCCGTTTCGCCGCCACCGAAGCACCAAGAAAGATAATCCACACCAAAAAGTTGGTAGTAATTTCATCAACAAAGGACCAAGATTGAAAAAATATTTTTCTAGAAAG
>CAYNCW010000194.1:0-6110 GCA_964395635.1 uncultured Oscillospiraceae bacterium | reverse complement strand
TAATCCAATCCATAGAGGTGGGCGGCGTTACACAAAAAAATATTAGAAGAATCAGGAAATGCAGGAATAATAAAACAGCCAGATGTTCAAACTACAAATGGAGGTGCTTGACACTATGAGCAAAATGAATTTTTCCAACAAGCAAGGCAAAGGCAAATTCTCACAGTTTCTTTCGTCCAAAGGCTTTTATGTGGCATTGGCAGTGTGTCTGGTAGGCGCCAGCGCTGCCACATGGCTGGCTGTGGACAAAACCATCACAGGTATCGAAAATTCCAACAGTCAGATGTTGGAAAGTCGGGGCTTTATGGATTTCCCTCAGTTAGAGGAGACGGACAAAAGACAACCCAACGTTCCCAAGGTAACCGAACCCCAGGAGCAATACTCGGCACCGTCCTCCTCGCCATCGACTGCTTCATCTTCATCGGTGCAGTCATCCGCACAGTCCGAGCCATCCGAACAGCAGGCAGCTGCGCCCGTATTGCCCACCTTATCCTACGCATTACCAACCAAAGGAGACATAACCATCCCTTACAGCAACGGTGAGCTGGTGAAAAACACCACCCTTGGCGATTGGCGTACCCACGACGGTGTGGATATTGCCGCCGCAAAAGGTGACGAAATTTATGCCGCAGCCGACGGTACTGTGGTGGATATCAAAAACGATCCCCTTTGGGGAACCATGGTGACTGTACGCCATGCCGACAACAATGAAACCATCTACTGTGGCCTGGAAAGCAACCTGCCTATTAAAATTGGGGACGCCATTATGGCCAAACAGGTTATCGGTAAATTGGACGGGGTTCCCTGTGAAGTATCCGACAAAAGCCATCTCCACTATGCTATGAAAAAAGATGGAAAATGGATAGACCCACTGAGTGTAATGGCAGTAAAGGATCAATAAAAAATAAACCCGCTCCCCAACCCTCATAATAAACGGCGTACCTTGAAGAAAGGATTCTCCAAGGTACGCCGTTTCATTGTATAAATGCAGTCCTTAGAGTAGAATGCATTCTTGAACATACATATTGTTGTTCCTTATCAGGTGGATACTGGCAAGTTTGTAGATTGCGGACCGACCAGAGGTCGCCCCTACAACGTAATTTTTTAGGCTGTTCTACTGGTTTGCTGCCCCATAAAAATTAGTAGGGGCGAGCTGTGCTCGTCCGTTAAACTGTGGCAGCCCACCAAGGCATAAGCTACACAGATCACGGACGACCAGAGGTCGCCCCTACAGATACTATCACAGTATGCATACTGCTTTCTTATATTAAATAAAGAATATAGGCAATAGCCAGCGCTATTAAAAAGGACAAAGTAAATAACAAATACCCTGTCTTGCCTTTGGCTGAGGATATCTTCCTAGCCAATAGTAGACATAACAACCCACCTACCAGGGTGCTGGCCACCAGAATCCCCACACGCACAGACAGATAACCGCCCCCATGCATCCGGGGCATTCCCCATATTGCAGACACCACAAGGTGGGCCACCGGTAAAGTCAAAAGGGGAGCTGCAAGACCTGCCATCTGGCCTTTGCCTGCACGCAGATACATCACCATCATCACAGCAATCACTGCAATAATTGCAAAGCTTTCGGTTACCATTCTTTCTCCACCACCTTTTGCCTACACAACCGTTTTATTCTCAGGATTCGTACAAGCTCATAATGGCTTGCTCTGCCTTTTGAGGATCGTCGCTGAGCACCATAAACACTACATTGCCCTGCTCCACAATCACCGGGTTGTCAATCTTTTTCATTTCTTCCGGGCGATAGTTCTGAAATTCCCGCTTTAACGTTTCCAGTCGGGAATTCAGCACCTCTCTGGCTTTGGCAATATCCTTGGCATCCGCTGTTTTCAGCACCGCCACCTCTCTGGCAGTACCACCTGAGCCATCAATATAAATGGCGTATTCCTTTACCGCATCATTCATTGCATAAAAGCTGTCCACCAGGTTATCGGATAAGCTTATCAGTGCCTTGGTGTCGGAAAATCCCCCCTGCTCCACCAAGGTAGCCGCTGCATCCGCAGCAACGATATCCACTGCTGCCTGCTGTTTATTTCCTCCACAGCCTGCCAGCACAACCATCGTGGCCACAAGCAAAGCTCCCACAATCTTCCTTATCATTGTCATCTTCCTTTTCCTTCAACAGTATGGGTTTTCAGGTAATCAAACCATTTTTGGTAATATTCCGGGCTCAGGTGCATACCGTCGTTGGGGCTTGCCTCCAGCGGCAGACTGCCCTGGGCATCCACCAGCGCGGAATACACATCCACAAGATGCACCCCTGTGGTTTTTGCCAGCTGCCCAATAGCAAGGTTAAACTCCCGGATTTTATCGTTATCTGCTGTGGGATACACCTGTTTTGCATTTACCGTAACCGGTGGCAGAGTCTGAAGATAGATGCTCCCTTGGGGATACTGCTCCTTTACTGCGTCAATAAAGGTGCGATAGGCCTTGGCGAAGCTGTCCGCTTCCATCCACAGAGCGTTGGATCCCAGCATAATATATATCTTTTTCTTATCTCCATACGCCTTTGCGGCTTCCAATACCGTAAGGCTTTCACCCGATTTTGTCACCACTACCTTTTCGGTGGTGATGTTTAGCGGCCCCAGACCTTTCACCGCTACGGTATCCGGGCTTCCCGCCACCTGATACAGCGGTATCCCTGTGCTTAGGGAATCCCCGATAAACAATGCATCGGCAAAATAGGCATTATCCACCTTCTCACTCAGTGGCACTGCTCCGTCCTGTGGCGGTGTGCCAAGGCTTGTCTCCTGTTCATCGGGCTGTGATACCTCCGATTCCTCCTGGCTGGAAGGCTCCTCTAACCCCGATTCGCCGACTTCTTGCTGTGAAGCCAAAGACTCCTCTTGTTCTTCCATCCACTCCGATTCTAGGGAGGACAAGGGTTGGTCAAATTCCGAAGAAACCAGTATATCCGGCACAATTTGATCCTGGGCATTTTGCCAAAAATAAGCAAGCCCCAGGGATGCACCGGCAATTGCAACGACAGCTGCCAAAACCAACAGCACCTTACTGCCCAGGCTCGACTGCTTATCCCGTTTAATTCGCATTCACTAAATACCACCTTGTCTTGTAGAGAACCCGTTTACAAATGGGCTTCCTACCGTTAGTATACCGAAAAAAACTAAAAATTTCCACCATTTTCTGTAAATGAAAAAAGAATTTTACTAAGTAAAAGCAGAGGATTTTCACAATCCTCTGCTTGGTTTGTTCATTTATCTGGAACAGGGCTTATCCCCTGCCATATAAGATTGGCTTATGGGGCTTTGGGCTCGGGATTTACTGTAAAGGTTGTGGTTTGCTTAAGAGGTGCGCCGTCCTCTACCAGCTTAGCCATGACAACATAGCGGTAGTTGTTGGGATAATTCTTATCGTACTTGTAAGTACAAGTGGAGATAGTAAGAATTTTATCCTGTGCGGTAACCTCGGTGTCGTATACATAAATGCTACGCTTTTGGGCTTCGCTGATGATATCCGCAAATTCCTGATCGTTGGCTGTGGGCTTGTTGTAGGGCAGATTCACAGTGGCATCAAAAATTGCAAAAATTTCCCAAGCACGGTTCTCTTTCTCCAGCGAGAAGAAGATATAGGGGTTATCCTTGGCAAATTGTTCGCCTTCCGGGTTGAGCCGGTTATCATATTTTTTCAGCTGGTTGAGCAGCTTGCCGTTATAGTCGTCGGTCATGCTATGGCCATAGATAACGGTGTTGCGCTGAAGCCCTGGGGCAGTGCCGTCAAAGGTGCAGCGATAATCCCCGAAATAAATGCCGTCAAAGGAATATCGCTTCTCAAAGTTTTTGCGCAGATAGTAGGAGTTGCGCTGACTAGAAGCAGAATCGTCGTAATACACCACCACATCGTCGATGGTGGTATTGGGAATCTGAATCCAGCCCACTGTATCCGAGTTTCTGGAATCCGCCTCTGCAATTTTGGGCAGCAGGTTGGGGATATCATACACTAGTTCGGTACCTTCCGGAGGTGCCAAGGGGTTCATAAATACGGTTGATGCAATTGGGGCTTCTTCCTCCGGCTCGGAAACAACCGGCTCCGGTTTGTTTCCGCAAGCAGTCATTCCCAAGACCAGTATACCCGCCAAGACCAGAGACAGCAGCTTACTTTTCTTGCTGTTTTTCATACATACCTCCAAGAGCTATTTCTTGCGTCCGGCGGAATTGGTTACCACCCCGCGTTCAGCATCCAGTGTTACTATAGTGCCGTTTTTGAGTATATTTGTTGCATTAAATGCCCCCACAATAACCGGGATATCCAGTGCCAAACCAACAACGGCAGCATGGGAATTCATACCGTCCATCTGGGTGATAACGCCAGAAGCGTTTTTCATTAGGGACAACAGAGCATTGGAGGTTTGGCCAATAACCAAAATGTCACCGGGTTGGAAGCGCAATATGGCATCCTCTTCGTTCCGGGCAACACACAGCCTGCCAGTGGCGCAGCGACGGTTGATACCTTGGCCGGAGACCAAAACATCCCCTGCTACATGCACTTTGAGCAGGTTTGTGGTGCCAGAAACCCCCAGAGGCACACCGGTGGTAATCACCACTACCTCCCCGGGGCGAACAATACCGGCTTTTTCTACACAGGACACGGTATGGTCAAATAGTCTGTCCAGATCCATCTCCTGCTTTATCATAATGGGGACAACACCCCAGGACATACTCAACTGGCGATAGGTCACAGGAGAGGTGGTGCATCCCACTATTGGAATATTGGGTCTATACTTACTAACCATTCTAGCTGCTTTTCCCGAAATGGTTACAGCAATGATGGCAGCTGCTCCCATATCATAGGCAGTGGTGCAGGTTGCGTGGCTAATGGCACTGGTAACATTTTCGCTGGACTGACCGCGATGCCGAACAAAAAACCGTTTCTCATAATCAATATCCGATTCGGTGCGCTCGGCTATCCGGGCCATGGTTTCCACAACCTTTACCGGATATTTTCCTGCGGCAGTCTCGCCAGACAACATGATAGCGCTGGTGCCATCGTAGATAGCGTTGGCCACGTCAGAAATTTCTGCACGGGTAGGCCTTGGGTTTTTGATCATACTCTCCAGCATCTGTGTGGCGGTAATCACCACCTTGCCGGCGTTGTATGCCTTTTGTATCAACAGCTTTTGGATAGCCGGCAGTTGCTCAAAGGGTATTTCAACACCCATATCGCCCCGAGCCACCATAATACCGTCAGATACCCGGAGAATCTCGTCAATATTTTCCACGCCCTCGGCGTTTTCAATCTTGGCAATAATCCTTGCATCGTCTGGCCCTTTTTCATGCATCAGCTGACGCAGCTCCAATATATCGCTGGCACTGCGCACAAAAGAGGCGGCAATAAAATCAAAGCCGCATTCCAAACCAAACAGGATATCCTTTTTATCCTGTTCGCTGATATAGGGCATGGTCAGGTGCACTTCCGGCAGGTTTACGCCCTTCCGGTCAGAAATATCTCCGCCGCTGAGTACCTCGCAGAGCACCTCCTCCCCTTTAACCTCCCGCACAACCATTTCAATGCTGCCGTCGTCCAACAAAATGGCGATACCCGGCTTTACATCTCTGGGCAGATCCTTATAGGTTACCGATGCTTTTTGTGCATCCCCTATAATCTCTTGGGTGGTCAGTGTAAAAGTAGTGCCTGTTTCCAGATAGGCTTTGCCGTCTTTAAATTGCCCTAAACGCACTTCAGGACCTTTGGTATCCAACAAAGTTGCAACCGGAACCTGCATTTTTTCGCTTAATTCGCGTACAATATCAAAGGTCTTTTTATGGCTTTCGTGAGTTCCATGAGAGAAATTGAAACGAGCCACATTCATTCCGGCATTGATTAAGCCTTTAATCACTTCCGGTGTTTGGGAAGCAAGGCCCAGTGTACAAACGATCTTTGTTTTTCTCATAAAAAATTCTCCCCTTGGGGCGTCACTGTAAGGCAGTATCTCCTCTGCCCACCGCACTGCACACCATTTGCGGGCACAATACGACAATACGCCATATAATATTACCTTTATTTACAAGCCGTGTCAATGACTGTCACAAAATTGTAACAAACAACCAACAGTTTCCCCCATCAAC
>CAYNCW010000193.1:0-6112 GCA_964395635.1 uncultured Oscillospiraceae bacterium | reverse complement strand
TTTTTCAGTTGCAATACTATTCTTTTTTGGCCCCTTTTTAAATTACCATATACACATAGACAAAACGCTTGATTATAGCCTTGCGGGGATCGAGTACGCTATACAACACGGCGGTCATATGCTCCCGAAAACCAAAATAATTGACCTTGATACTGACAAAAAGGTGAATCTACTTGTCGCTCTGGAGGGCAGGGCCGGGGGACTGAAAAACTGGGCAGAAAAACAGAATCTAAAGGAGCTTGCCAAGGCGTACAATTATCTGAAAGAGCATGGCCTTGTGAGCTATGATGCGCTGACCTCCAGACTGGATCAGCTCACAAGTGATTTCAATGCTGCGGGTGATCGCATTAAAACACTTGAAAAAGAGATAGAAACATCCAAGGCTTTGCGGGTACATATCGTCAATTATGCAAAGACAGTCAAAACACACAAAGAATACCAATCCTCACGGCACAAGGAAAAATTCTATGAGCAGCACAAGGGTGACTTGCTGTTGTATGAAGCCAGTGTACAGGCATTCAAGGCACTGAGGGTTCGCAGTCTGCCCAAGGTTGCAGAATTGACCGCCAATATTGACAGCTTGCAGCTTCAAAAGGCGGAACAGTACAACCGATACAAGGAGCTTCGTACAGAGCTGCGGGAAATGCAGCCAGTCAAGCAAAATCTGGACAGCTTCTTGTCCGTAGAGGAACGACAGAGAAAACAGCAGGAACAGGAACGATAAAAAAACAGCCCGATACTGTGACTTCATTTAAAGTCATGGTATCGGGTTTATTTTTTTGATTCTTCATATTCAATTCTTATTTTATCTATTATGCCTAAAATCAATTGCTGTTTGCTCTCTGGTAAATCGTCTATATAAATAGGGTTGCGCTTGTCGAAATCTAATAAATAATCTGTATTAGTCTTAAATACTCTTGCAAGTGATTTTATAGTTTCGGGTGGTGGTGTTTGTGTACCAAGCTCATATTTGCTGACAGAACTTTCACTTACTCCTATAAGCGTACATAATTGCTTTTGTGTCAAATTACGCTCGATCCGGAGTTGCTTAATTTTTTCTCCAAGCAAACCTGAATTATTTCTCAATCCATCACTTCCTTATATAAATCATTCTATACAAGTTTACAATCGTATATGTACATTTATATTTAAATAAATATCGTTATACGATTGACACGAGTAGTAAAAAATGCTACTCTCTAATCAAGATTAATACAGTACGATAGAGTAAACCATCTGATCAAAGAAATATAACAAGGAGAGAAAATGCCGCAGAATGATGATGACAGAGCTTTCCTGTCTGGCCTGTACCAAACACATTTCCGCAGCCTGTGGGGTTACGCCTACGCGCTCACCAGTGACCCACACGCTGCTGATGATATAGTCCAGACCGTATTTGCTAAGATCATCAAACATGCCTCCAAACTGCAGCATATTGCTTGCCCTGTCAAGCTCAAAGCCTACCTGAACACAGCTATCCGCAACACAAGCTATAGCCATATAAAAAAAGAGAAATCCGCACCGCCCTGCCTGTGCCTGGACAGCGCAGACAAGCTGCCGGGTTACGGTGGCTTTGAAGATACCATACTAGAAACACAGACACTGGCGGATGCCCTGCAAACGCTAGGTCAATTCCAAAAGGATTTGATCACGCTGTATTACCATGTCGGTCTTAGCCATAAGGAGATCGCGGAGGTCATGAATATTTCTGCCCCAAGCGTAGCGGTTTCCCTGTTCCGTACAAGGGCTTTGATCAAGCGGGGGTTTGGTGCTCATGAATAAGAAAATGAAAAAAGCTCTGGAGAGAATCGCAGAGCAAAACGCAGTGGCTCAAGCCGCAGAGCTTGACCGCCACTACCGCAGCATGGAACGTCCAGAGCTTCAATACAAAATTGAAAGCATTATCGGCGGCTCTGTTCAGGCCAGACAGAGGATCACAAGAAAAATGATTGCACTTGTGTCTGCCCTTGCCTTGCTTCTGGTTCTCATGGGCGCGGGGATGGTGTACAAGCTGACATATACCCTGCGGGATCATCTGGCTTACAGTAATGTTGTGTTCCGCGAATACTCCCAAAAGGAGCTTAAAAAATTAGGATTACACAACTTACCCGCAAGGCTTCCGGAGGAATACATCATAGACAATGTTTTTACCGATGGTCAAAATATCGTGCGTGTATTCATCGGTAATAAAGATGGGAATACCATTGTATTCACCGAGAGCAAAACAGAGCTTACCCACAGCGCGGACACAGAAAATGCAGAGGTAAAAACCGTCATACTGCACAGCGGTTATGAGGGTGTTTACATAGAAAAGGATGGGGCTTCCTTGTTGTGGCAACAAGGAGATTACTTCTATTCGCTGTTTGCCACGGACAGCGATATAGATGTGATCGGTATTGCTTCCTCTCTACAAAAACTAGAGTGAAAAGGAGTTATGAAGATGAAAAAACTCATAAGCACGATACTTGTTTTTGTATTGGCGTTTTCCCTAACTACGTTGCCTGTCAAGGCATCCGAACCATACATGACACCCTCCGGCTTGAGCATCGAAAATATTGAGGACTACGACACATATCATCCATTGGCAAGATGGGCTTGTACCCAGTCGATTATCCACGGAGTTTCTTTCAGCAGCGGCAAGGCCAATATGGTCTGCTCCTATCAGCTCTACGATTCGCAAAACAAGGTGTCGTTTACCTCCACTTTGCAAAAGCTTTCCGGCAGCAGTTGGCAGAATATAACCACTATGTCTGCAAGCGGGACTTTCTATGCGGATGCATCCAAAAGTGTCGCGGTATCAAGCGGCATATACCGCTTGCAAACAGTGGGTAAAGTGTACTCTCCCTCCGGTGGACTACTGGAAACCGTCACCGTATATTCATCCTTAAAATCCTGTTAATGGGTGAGGAAAAAAAACGGATACTCCACAACGTTTTCGACCGTGATACCCCACAAGAAAGGATACAGCTCATAAACGAATTGGATAGGGAAATAGAAGATCCGTTCATTACAATCCGTCTGACACAGGCACAAGTACAGCGGCTATCTGCGTTCATCGCATTGCTGCCATTTCATGAATTTCGAGCGTTGACCCTCTGGCATTGCTTGAGGTACAAGCGGCACGTACTTGCAACGCTTTTGAAAGAAGAAAAGGTAAATGGATTGGTCAATTATTTGCAGGATCGACTTACCCAGTGCATGGACTTGCCCCGGCCTATAGCAAAATGGTACTGGTATTGCGCTTGCTCAAAAGCAATGGATATTTACCAATACCAAAATGAAGAACCACAACAAAAAATGCGTACCGCTAAATGAAAAGCGGTACGCATTTTTGCTGTGGTTTTCTTTCTATTCTGTGCTCAACATGAGCACGGATGTACTGCGCAGCAGTGGGGGGATTTAGGGGGTTCTCCCCCTAACAAGCGGGTTGTGGGTGTCCACAACCATTGCTTGCCAGTACGAAAATGCAAATAATATTAACATTTAGTTCACAATTGTGGACAAAGCCTTTTGCTATGCGGAAAGTGAATATGTACAGGTTGGTGCTGACGAATTTCGACAAAATACACCTATTGCAAGAAAAAGAATATATGTTTATAATGGGAATAAGTGCAAATAAATTTTGCATTTTGAGATAGAGAGAAAAAGGGATTTCCTTTTGATGAAACATATGGAGATTCCTTTTTCCTCACTGTACCTTGACAACCGAATATCAGTATATCAGCTTCCTGCTGCCTGAAAGAGCGCAGGGGCAACGAATTAGTTTGTTGCCCATACAGTGTACGGCTACGCGCCACGACATCAGGCAGGGAACAGGCCACGTATGAGTTACCCCGCTTCCCAATAGGGGCACACTGCGAACATTGCATTTTGCGTGTCGGTGGTGTGGTGGTATTGCCAATCGACAAGGCTGATGTATTCCGTTGTCGCGGGTGAGCATTCGGGCGGTCTTGCCGCCTAATAATACGACATAATTATTCTAGCGTATTAAATATGAGATAACAAGGCATAAGGTATTTTTCTTTGTGCCTTGTAGTGTTGTATTTAACAGCAAGAAAGGATTAGAGAACCATGCAGAAAGACTATACATTGCCCACCCAAAACAAGGTGGAAATTGGAGATACCGTTTTTATTGTCGGCCTTTTTTATAATGAAAATGGGGACGATGTTTTAGGGAAAATGCATCAGCTATTAAAGCATGAAACAATCAAAAAAACATCATAAATAAAGGGCTTTAAGATATCTTTTCACAGTCGAATATGGTATAATAAAGGAGTAAACGTTACTTGTTTGACTGGCGAAGAAAGGAGTAAAAATTGGGACGGTCAAGCAAAAAAACAGGCACAATTTCATTCCTAACAGTTCTGTATCTGCGGCTCTCCAGAGAAGATGATAACCATGAGGGCGAGAGCAACAGTATAGAAAATCAGCGCACAATGCTCATGGACTACGCACAGGAAAACGGCTTTGAAAATATTAAGATCATTGTGGACGATGGGTATTCCGGCACAACGGATGATCGCAAGGGCTTTCAGGAAATGATGGAGCTTGTGGAAGCCGACAAGGTGAGCACAGTCATTGTAAAGGATATGTCCCGATTTGGGCGCAACTACTTACTGGTCGGCAACTGCTTGGAGGTCATTTTCCCGCAGCATAATGTACGTTTGATTTCAGTGAATGAGCGGATGGACACCAAGGACGGTGTGGATGATTTCATGCCCTTTATCCATATCATGGATGAATACTATTCCAAAGGGCTTAGTAAAAAAATCCGCGCTTCCTACCGCCTGAAAAGCAAGCAGGGTTACGCTGTCGGTCATGCTCCGTATGGGTACAAGCGTGATCCCAAAGAGCCGAAGCGTTGGATTGTGGACGATGAAGCAGCGGAGATGGTGCGGTATATCTATCGGCTGCGCATGGATGGCTTGGGGATTGAAGCAATAGCGGAAAAACTGCGTGGCGAGAAAGTCCTAATTCCAACAGCATACGCAATCAAAAGCGGTGTTAAGGCTCCCCAAAAGAGGATTGAGCGGGGGGAATATTTCTGGTCCCATGGCATGGTGCGGGTGCCTGAAAAACCAATCCTATGTGGGGGATGTTGTGAATTTCAAAACCTACAGCAGATCCCACAAACTCAAAGAACGCCTACTCAATGATCCTGAAAACTGGGAAATCCACAAGGATGTACATGAGCCGATTATTGAACGTCCGGTGTGGGAACAAGTGCAGCGGTCGTTCCAGAACACAAAATACAGGAAGCCAAAGCATACAGAAAAAAGTATGTTTGCAGCACTTCTAAAGTGTTCGGACTGCGGGGCAAACCTCAACCACAAACATTTAATAGAAGCACAGCACAATGATTACTTCTCCTGTGGTCATAATCGGAAAAGCAAACAGCTTTGCCCAACAACCCACCATATACGGATCGACCTGTTGACAGAAGCCACACGGCAGACCCTAGACAACGTGGTACGCTTTGCAAGGGACTTTGAAGATGAATTTGTCAAGATCGTTTGCAGCGAACACTACAAGCAAGTGTGCATGTCACAGGAGCGAAACAGAAAGACACTGGCAAAGCTCAAAGCGCGGGAACAGCAACTTGATACCTTGTTTGAAAGCCTGTACAAAGAAAAGATTCTCGGTTCGCTCACAGAGGAACGGTACAAGAAGCTTTCCGCTAAATATGAGGTGGAACAGGCAGAGCTTACAGAGTGTATCCGGTTGGCGCAAAAGGCTGCGAATGACGATAGGGAAAATGAATTTAATGTTGACAGCTTTCTAAAGATGGTTCGGCAATACACAAGGGTGCAGGAGCTTACACCACAGATACTACATCACTTCATCAACAAAATTGTCGTGTACCACAGGGAAGAACACAACATGAGCAAAACACAGCGGATCGACATTCATTTTAACTTTATCGGGCAAGTGCAGATACCCAGTGTAGAGGAAAAGAAAATGTACTTAAAAAGTTTCGGCAGAATAAAAATCCACCCGCTGAGCGGGTGGTATTTCTTATGCGGGCAAAGCCCTATGATACTAGCGGCGCCTAAAGGCGGGGTGTATCCCAAATTATGTGTAAACTCTGAATTGCACTGTAAAACAGAAGGAA
>CAYNCW010000192.1:0-6158 GCA_964395635.1 uncultured Oscillospiraceae bacterium | reverse complement strand
TTGCTTACGCAGGCAGCATAAGGGGGAAGATCATAATGAAAAAAAACCGCTCTATTGCAAAATCTCTTCGCAGCACATTTGGTATCCTATGTTTGGTGATTCTATTGCAAGGTATTCTTTCCATTGCATTGACTGCCCAGATAAAAAAGGATACCCAGCGCATGATCTTGTCCCATAAAATGTCCGAGGAAATTATGGACATTTTATCCAGCCATTACAGCTGGCTAAGTACAATCACATTGTCCATCTATACCGGTGATGCCTTCACAGGCAGCCTGGACTATGAAAACTGCTCCTTAGGCAAATGGTTAAAAAATGATTATGTAGCCCAAAACAACGACCCCCAGTTTCGCAGCATTATTGAAAGAGCACAAGAACCCCACAAAAGTATTCACCAAAGTGCCGCTATGATGGTGGAAAAAAAAGCACTGGGCACCATCAACACACAGGAAAGCAAAAAGCTGTTTGCAGATGTGATAAAACCCAATTCTTTAAAAATTATCGCCGATTTAACCACACTTTCCGATCTGGAAACCAACCAGGCCAATAACTATCAAGAGGAAATTCAAATCTTACTCAAATACATATCCCTAACCAACACCAGTATGATGGTGGTGTGTGTTGCGCTGGCCCTGATTATAATGTCTGCCCTCATCCGGCATATTGTCCCGCCGCTATTAAAAATTACCCAAGCTGCAAAGGAGCTCTCTTTGGGCAAAACCAACGTGGATGTGCAGGTAACCTCTAAGGATGAAATTGGCCAGCTGGCAGAAGCCTTTTCCCAGATACTAGAATCCACCCGTCGCCAGGTAGCGCTGACTGAACTGGTTGCAGACGGAGATTTAACCCAAAGCATCCATGTTCGCTGCCCCGAAGACGGCATGGGCACCGCCCTGAACAGGATGGTAAACAATCTCAACAACATGCTGTATCAAATTAACCTATCCGCTTATGAGGTATCCAAAGCTTCCTCCCAATTCGCCAACACAGCACAAACCTTGGCGCAGGGGGCAGCCCAACAGGCTTCGTCTATTGAGGGCTTCATCTCCCATATATCGGATGTTGCAGATAAAACCAAGAACAACACCGATATTGCCAGCCGTGCATCAGATCTGGGCAAGACCATTAAATTTAATGCGGAAAAAGGCTCAGAGCGCATGGAGAAGCTTATGAGCGCTGTCAATGACATTAACGATGAAAGTGCTTCTATCAGCAAGGTTATCAAAGCGATTGAAGACATCGCCTTCCAGACCAACATATTGGCTTTGAATGCTTCGGTTGAAGCCGCCAGAGCAGGCCAGTATGGTAAAGGATTTGCCGTAGTAGCTGAAGAGGTACGCAATCTGGCATCCAGAAGTGCCCAAGCTGCCAACACCACCAGAGACCTCATCTCCAATTCAGTCAACTCTGCATCTGTGGGATTTCGCATTGCCAATAAAGCCTCTTCTTCATTTTCTGAAATATTCTCAAGTGTTGTGGAAAGTGAAAGTATTGTGGATGTTATCGCCACCTCCTCTCAGGAGCAGTCCCAGTCCATTGACCAAATCCACCAGGATATCTCTCAGATTGCCCAGGTGGTGCAGCAAAACAGCACCACCGCCCAGGAATCTGCAGCCACCTCTCAGCAACTGTCCGCCCAAGCCGAGATGATGACACATCTGGTTGCACGGTTTAAAATACAAACACAAAACAGCACCAATCCTATCCATACACCTGATAAAGACACCCAATCTGCTTTTGCCCTATAATATGGCTGCTATTTAAATATTGTAAGGAGATGTAGAAAATGATGATAAAACGGTTTGTTTGCACCTTGGTGTCGTTATCAATGCTATTGGGTTTGAGCATTACTGCCGCTGCAGTTCCAGACGATGCCGCAGGCTTGCCAGCTATGGGCCCACCCCCCAGCCAGCAGAGGCCAAAGATTTTGTATTGCGACCCCATTCAGCTATCTGGCTATCAAAATATGGGCAGTTATGAGCAACCCATTGGCTGTTGGATTGGCTTGCCCGAACCGGATATTACAAAACTACCTGCCAACCAGATACGCAACAATGTAAACAATGGGTATAACAACAATCGTTATTTTGAAGAAACCTTCAAGTGGGATACAGATAGGGGTGGCTGGGTAGATACCACTTCTTCCTCCCTATCCCTTGTTTACCCCCATGGCGGATTGGCCAATTTAGGGATCCCATATGACCTATACCAAAAAGACAAATTTATTCTGCGCTATGTGGGTCATATAGAGCCAAAAACAACCCCCGGCGCAGAAATTGCGGCTAAGCATACTGCAAAATGGTTTATATCTCGGGGGATGTGGGCGTATTCTGTTGATCAATATACCGTAGGTGAGATTTTTCCAATCGGTATGGTTCATATTGAAAAGGGCCTGAGCTTAAAAACTATCGAATTAAATGACAAAGCTGCACTTTCCTATATGCCAACATTGCCTACAAAAAATGATACCACCTTTGAAGATGTAAAGCTGGTACTTGTCAAACAGGATGGCTCAGTTGAATTGATCCCCTATACGACCACAAAGACCCCACAAACCGCTAAATAATAATAAAGGGTGTTGCCCATAAAACCGCCTTTTATGAGCAACACTAGAGTAGAGAATGAGCTATAACCGCCCCTACAAGGGTAGAGGGGAATTACTTTCCGGCAGGGACAGGTGGTAGTTTGTAGGGGCGTGCTGTGCTCGTCCGCTAGCTTAAGGTATACAACCCAACCACAACCATAGGCACTACCAAGCTGTAGGTATGCAACAGACGACCAAAGGTCGCCCCTACAATAACAGAGTGAATGACCACTGTTCGGCGGACGGTAGGGGGTTGGGATAGAGCACCTCTGTAAACCTCCGCCGAAATGCAGAGCCCCAAAAGCCAAAACCAAGCACAGCCCACACTATCCCCACCCCGTAATCGCCACAGCGGCATAGCCGGGAGGGCTAGTTTTCTTTTGCCTTCTTTTCTTTTCCGCCAATAAAAGAAAAGAAGGTCGGCGGACGGTAGGGCTTAAGAAAAGAGTATCCCTGTACACCTCCGCCGAAACAGCAGAAGCCCAAGCGGAAGATTTTTAAGAAACGAAGGGTTTCTTAAACCACTTTTTGGTTACTTTTGTGTGGTGACAAAAGTAACTGCCCGCCCCGGCATGAGGGGCAAGGTAGCGCCCCCCTTGGGGTGAAACCAAAACCCCACAACGGCAACTCGCCACAGAAACACCGCGGTAGGTATTGCTGCGGACGACCAAAGGTCGCCCCTACAATGCAAAACAAAACCCAACGCGGCAAATACCACAAAACCTGTAGAGGCGGCCTGTGCTTGCGCGTTTAATAGATATTGGTTACAACCCAAGGACCACCAAGGTCGCCCCTACATGAGATTAGGAGTAAACATCGGCCACATTTACTCCTGAAACTTCACCGCAAATCTTTGAATTGCTTGTCTATCTATAGAAGGAGCAGCAATTGTTGCATCCTTTTTAGTAATGGCTTTAATCAACATCTTTTCTAAAAAGTTCATCTTTGCCAATCGAAGTTCACCGCCAAAGGCGCCCTTTGTAGCTGCATGGCTTACCAGTTCTGGGGCATAGGCGGTTGCCAAATACCCATCCCCCTTGGGTGTAGGGGTGGAGCAGGATACAAACAACCCCAACCTTTTTTGCAGCAGCATATCTTTATGGGTATCACAAAACTGTTTTACCTCCTTGCGGATGGCTCCAGCATAAATGGAGCCCCCCACCACTACCCCATCATATTCTTGCAGTGAAACGGCAACGCCATCCTTTAGATTATGCAGCACTGTTTCTCCTGCCATCATTTCTTGCAGCTGTTTGGCACAATCTTGGGTAGCGCCATACTTAGTTGCATAAACAATCAAAGTCTTCATTTTCTACTCCTCCTTTACTGTTTTGGAATTGCGTTTTCTATAGCTTTTATTATAGTAAGACTACTGTATGTAGCTCCGCTTATGGTATCCACCTGCAAAGTTTGTTTATCCAACACCTGTTGAAGAACCGCCTCAGCCGGGGCTCCTTTCCCGTTTCGATGCTCTTCCAGTGTAATGCCTGTGATTGTATGGTTTGCTACCTCCACCACCACTGTTGCTCCCACAAGCCCATTTTCGCAGCTTCCTCTATAGCTACCATCCTGGGTGGAAATTAGAGGCAGTTGGGGATTTTCCACAGCCACCGGCTTTGGCAACACTGTTTTTGCCCCCACCACTGCCAAAATTATCAGGCTGGTGACTATCTGCACCACCCTTTTGCCATTTTTGTTCATATTGTTTACACTCCCATTTCTTCTTGAATATCCGCTAAATTGGCAAACAACTGCTGGATAACCCCCACTGTTATATGCAACTCCCCATGTCCTATCCCCCGATATAGCCGCTGGATAAATGCCTCCCCTTTTCTGTTGATCTCCTGTAAATACCGCTGCCCTTTACTGGTTAGGGTTACCCCTTGGCTGCGTCGGTCATCCTGTAAAGTGGACAGAAATACATACCCATTTCTCTCCAATGGATTGAGCAACTGCTTGATATTCTGCCGGGTGCTGCCAAGACGTTTTGCAATCTGGGTTATACTGGGTTGTTTTTCTTCCATCCCATCCACCATCAACAAAACAAACCACTGCTTTGTGGTTATATCCTGGGTAATTTTATCCCCTACCAGCTGCAGTTTATTGGATAATAAAAAAATACTGGCGTGTACAAAATGCTTATCACTTGGGGCTTGCATTTATTTTTCCTCCAAATACGCAATATATTGCGCATTATACAAATACTTTTGCAATTTGTCAAGGAAAACCTTAATAAATTATAAATTGTTATAATTCCCATCGGTATCTGTTGAGCTGTTGCTCGGAATATGATACACTTGAAAAATACTATATACCTAAAGGAGACTGCATGAAAAAACTGTTTCAAGCCCTTGTAAAAACCTTGCAAGACGGTGAGGACGCCATGCTGGTATCGGTGGTGACCCACTCCGGTTCCACACCTCGAGGGGCTGGGGCGCGGATGTTGGTGGGTGATCGGTTCCAGATGGGTACTATCGGTGGTGGCGCTGTAGAGCATAAAGCCCACCAACTGGCGGTGGAAGCGCTGGCACAAAAGCGCTCCTTTGTGGAACAGTTCACCCTCTCCCCCAATGAAGTTGCGGATTTGGGAATGATTTGCGGTGGGTCTGTAGGGGTGCTGTTTCAGTATTTTCCCGGCGGGGTGCAGGATATCCTTGGGCTGGTGCAAAGGGTGTGTACCGCATTGAACCAGGATACCAACAGCTGGCTGATAACCCGTATCGCTTCGGACTTTAGCTGGAATATGTGGGTATACAGCGAAAATATGCCCTTACAGCCCAATTCATTTCCGGAGGAATATGCCCCCCAGCTGCTGAAAAGCAGCAGCGTCTACACCCAGCTGGAGGAGGCTTGGTATTATTCCCAGCCCTTGGTGCGGGCCGGACGGGTGTATATTTTTGGTGGCGGCCATGTAGCCCAGGAGCTGGTTCCGGCACTAAGCCAGGTGGAGTTTGGCTGCGTGGTTATCGAGGATAGGCCGGAATTTGCCAGCAAGGCCCTGTTTCCCAAAGCCCAGGATGTGCTGCTGGTGGACTTTACAAAGCTGGATAGCATGGTTACCATACGCCCCTGTGATTATGTGGTGATTATGACCCGAGGGCATCAGCATGACTATGAAATCCTCTCCCAGATGTTGACCACTCAGGCAGCCTACATCGGTATGATTGGCAGCAGAAACAAAATTGCCAAAACAATGGAGCGACTGTTTACCACAGGCTTTACCCAGCAGGATACCCAAAGGGTACACGCCCCTATCGGTCTTGCCATACAGGCAGAAACCCCGGCAGAAATTGCCGTAAGCATCACTGCCCAGCTTATTCAGGTGCGGGCACTTGGCCGAAAAGGCTCGTAGCCCGCTAAGAGCTTATATACATTGCCTGCACTGGCTGTTTGCCACAGGTAATGTACCCAGCAGGATACCCAAAGGGTGCACACCCCTATCGGCCTTGCCATACAGGCAGAGACCCCGGCAAAATTTTCATAAGCATAACCGCCCAGCTTATTCAGGTGCGGGCACTAGGCCGAAAAGGCTCGTAGCCCGCTAAGAGCTTATATACATTGCCTGCACTGGCTG
>CAYNCW010000191.1:0-6217 GCA_964395635.1 uncultured Oscillospiraceae bacterium | reverse complement strand
TCCTCATTATTAAATTGCCCTTATGGGATTTGTACTGTTTGGTAGTATTCCCATTGTAAGGCAAACATACCAAACCCCAATAGGATTCTGTAGAACAAGACCCAAGGCAAAAAATATTGTATGATAGATTGATTCTTACAAATACTAGTATTGAGGTGATAAACATGCCAAACAATAACAGCAAATCCCCATCCGGCCTGGATGGACTGCTGAGTGCCAACAATACAGCACAGCAATATTTTTCCTCGCTTCCTGTGTATGTTCAGGAAATGATTATGCAGCGCAAACAAAACATACACTCGGAAGACGATCTTCGCAGTTATGCAGAGAATATTGTTCAAGGGGACAAATAGCAAAAATACAGTAGCAAACTAAAAACACACTTGGCAAAGACAAGTGTGTTTTTAATTTGGGGACAAACCCTATACAGAGCTTCCAAACTGTTTCCTATACGCGCTGGGAAACTCCTGATTGATAAACTGCACATCCTGGGCGAATTCATAATCGGCGTGGGACACTAGCCCCAAAGCATTTGCTTTTTCTTGGGTATCAACAACAGCCCCGGCTGGGACAAACCGATTGGGCGCAACTGTTATACCACCGGTTACCAAAGCATTGTGGGATATGTAGCAGTCCTCTTGAATAATGGCATTTAAGACTATAGAGCGAAATCCCACAAATACATTGTCTCCAAGCATACAAGGGCCGTGAATAATACAGCCGTGGGCACAGCTGACCCCTTTGCCGATATAGATGGAATACAGGTTGTCGTGATACATAACTCTGCCATTGGCAAGACCGTGCAGTATAACACCGTCCTGCAGGTTGGTGTTGGAATCAATAAAGAATGGCGAACCTTCATCTGCGCGAATAGTCACACTTGGTGCAATAAAAACATTTTCACCAATGGTTACATCACCAATAATGGTTGAAAATGCGCCAACATATGCGGTGGAATCAATGGTTGGGCCCACACTCTTAGGGTTAAAGGTCGTGGGGGGATTGGGTGCAACAAACGGTGTATTTGCAGCATAGCTCTGTTTGGGTTTTTTACAACGGTTGCTCTTGGATGTAGTATGCATAACTACTTCTCCTTTCAACTAGTACGATATTGCATAGTATGCGCATATATACAAATAGTGCTTGTAAAAAGGGTGAAATGGCCAAATATCTACCTACTTTCCTGGGTATCGTCTTGATCCTATACCAATCGATGATCAATACCAAGAACTATACAATATACTTGCGGTTTTCTGTAAAAACCAGTCCATATATTGTTTACAATTACGCTGCTGTAAGATACAATATAAAACATAGGCGTAAAGATAGAGGAGGCTATAGCACCCTTTAGGGAATACCCATCTCCACCAAACCTACTTACAGCGGCTTTGTATAACCTGGCGTGAAGATGTCTTTACCGCCACCGAAAAAACCCACAATAAAGAGGAGGAATTTTCAACGTGAATCCAGCAATGAAACGCATTCTTTCCATTACCCTGGCTTTGGTGTTGGCAGTGACCATACCGACAGTCTCCACCCTGAACTTGAAGGCGCTGGCCGCAGAAACCGACGAGAGCACCGATACATACGCGCCAGAAACCGCAACCCAAGAGCTGCCGAATTTGGACAACCTGGAGCAGCCCATTTCCCCACCAGGGGGTGTAGGCCGCACTTTGCCACCAGGTCGTAGCAAAGCCAGAAGTGTATCCTCCCATTCAACACCGGTCAACGGTCGCCCCGATCTGCCCCAGCCGACTGTAGACGATGTGCTGGCACTCAAAAACGGCAGCCGCGCCAGAAGCTATAGAGCTTCCAGCTCACTGATCGCCAATCCCACAGTGGGCACCACTACATCCATGATCAACTGGGATACAGATGGTGAAATGCAGGTTCAGGTAGCTGCAGTTGGCTCAAAATGTGTGGTGTATGTGGATACCGATACAGGTTACTCGCCCAAGGCAAGTGAATTTCTGCCAAACGGATCCACCCCAAAGCAAACCGCCCAAGACATTGCAAACAACTTTGACACCGAAATCTATCCGCTCTTAACCAGTAACACCCGATTGGGGTATCAGCTAAGCCCGTATTACAACAGTGCTGAACTGGGTCAGATGTCCGGCAAAATCAATATCGTTCTATACGATATTAAACAGGATGGTAATAGCAATGGCATTTATTCTGCAGGGTTTTTCTATGGCATGGATTATATTGAAGGTAATGGCGATACCATTATTTATGTGGACATCGGAACAAATGGCGGTTATGCAAACTTTATAAACAATAGAGATATCTTTTATGGTACGATTATCCATGAGTTTCAACACTTGATCAATTACGGACAGTGGGTAAAGAACATACTAGAAGACACAGCCATTATTGAAGATGATCATGATCCATTTGTCTCCACCTGGCTCAACGAAGGTCTTTCAGGGTTGGTGGATGCATTTAGCGCCGGTATGTCTGCCAGTCATTTAGCGGCATTCCTTAAGCAAGACTTTGCTCCTGGTTCAGGGTATGTGCCTACTGACGACCAGTGGTACAGTTCAGGAGACCAAGTTCTGGCACAGTACGGTGCAGCCTCTAAAATCATACAGGAGTACTGGGCGTTTAAAGGACTCGTTACCCCGTTGGTTACATATCCTGAATATGGCTATCAAGCCTCCAAAAGAAATGTAGTCGATAGTTTCTTTAAAGATATACCTGACGTAGAGCACGGAGACTTTGATGATTTCTTTAGAATGGCTATGTTCAATATCGGAGTAGACACCCCCCGAGACAGCATCGATGACCTTGAAAATGCCAACAAAGTGGTTTGGACTGATGCCTCTGCTTCCAACATGTGGGAATTTCGTGATATAATTGGAAGTGGAAATACATATGCAGGTGTTCAAAACATCACATCCGGTGTAGCAGTTACACCCAAAAACGAGTTTGGCTCCCGCTCCTATTATGCGCAGCTGTATCTAGCAGACGCTGTTGGCGCAACCAATAGTGCAATTACCATTGACATTCCTTTCAGTACTGCTGAATATTACATAATCACTCCCTATAATGCAGTGCATGTGGATACCAATGATCAATGGAACAATTGCTCCAAAATGGTGGCTAGGGTAAACCCCGGCAGCAACAGCGTACAGGTGGGTACAAACAATCGGTTTGCTATTTTGGTAATTAACTATAACGAGGCCATTGATAGTGGCAGCTTCCAGTACAGCACAAGCGGTTCCGGCTTGGTAACCGGTGCAGTGACTACAAGCCCAGAGAACGGCCTGGTGCTGGGGTATTCCGACATGAGTGTGTCACTGGATGTTATAGCCCCAACAGGTTTGGACGGTGTGGCGATTTCCGCTAAGGTTGTTGATGCTTCCAGCACTTCCGACGCTGCAGGCTTCAGCCTGCAATCCGGCAGCAATGTTATTAGAGGAAATAAAGCAACCCCCACCTTTGATGTTGATCACACCGCACCCGTAGGCAGATACAAAATTGCCGTGTGGTTAGGTGATAGCCCAGCGGTATATTCTTCTGCATTCCGAATCACCCAAAAGCCGGTTATGAAACCGGTGGTATCCCCCTCCAGCTTGGAAATAGACCTGCGCAGTTCCAGCACCGCATCCTTGTCCTTAACATTGGGCCAGAGCGGCGATGAAGGCAGCGATTACGTTGCCAAAGCAGTTCTTTCGGTAGACAACGGCAATGTAACAGTAAGCCCCAGCCAGCTTACAGAATCCGGCTCTGTTACCGTTACCGGCAAAAAGGTTGGCAATTCGGTAATCACCATCACCTTCTATGATGAATATGGCGATGGCATCTCCGACGATATCGCTGTTCCCGTAACCATTAAACGCACCGGTGGCGGCAGCACAACCAGCACCAGCTCCAGCAGCGGCTCCAGCGACCGCAGCAGCATACTCACCAATCTGCTGTGGGGCGGTACAGGCACAACCACCCTCCAAGGCAATTCTTCCGGTCCACAGGCTATAACATTGGCACAAGCCCAAGAAGCGGTCACCAAAGCTGTAGCGGCTGCCAAAGCAAAGGGAAGCAGCACAGCAGTTGTGAATATGCGCGGTGTTGGCTTGGTCACAAAAGCGATTTTGGAAGCTATGGCCAAAATGGCAGGTATGCCTGTTATCTTCCAAGCCGACAGCATGACTGCCGACGGTAAGGGTATCGATGTGCGTATGGCCATCAACCCCGCAACTGCTACAAGGGATATCAACTTCTTCGCATCCACTTACTCCCAGCAGGCGCTGGATGTAAAAGCACACTTTGAAAAGTGGAATCCTGGCCAGAAGTTTGCAGTTATCAGCTGCCAGCAGCAAGGGGATTTTGGAACCAAGGTTGCAATGGCTGCAAAGGTCTCCCTTGGGGATATGAACAGCAAAACCTTGCGCTTCTATTCCTACAATAAGGCCACAAACCAATACAAAGCTATAGCAGCAGAGCCCTACTTGGTGGATACAAATGGGTATCTTCACTTCTCCACAACAGTAGGCGACAACATTGTTGTTACCGACAAAGCGATAGGGGAATAAACAAAATAACGCCCACCATTGAGTACAATAAAACTCTGCCCCTGTTACCATTAGGCAACAGGGGCAGAGTTTTGTGTTATGGATCTTATCCCGTAAAATTACCGGTACAGGGAAAACTGATCTTCCAGGTGAAAGCTATCTGGGGTTGCAACAGGGTCACTTCCCTGTACTTTGAATTTTGCCACCAGCTCCCTGAGCAAGCTGGCTTGGCTGGAAAGCTCTTCGCTGGAGGCGGCACTTTGTTCGCTGGTGGCAGAGTTGGTCTGCACCACCGAAGCAATGTGATCGACCCCTACAGTTATATGAGCAATAAATGCGGCTTGTTTGCTGCTTGTTTTATGAATATCCCCAATCACTTCGCTAGTGCGCTTGGTACTATCCACCACACTATTCAGCTCTTGTGCTGTTGCATTTGCTAGCTGCACCCCTTCATTTACCGAGGCCACAGTGTCTTTAATTAACCCAGTGGTGCTTTGGGCTGCGCTGGCAGACTTGCTGGCCAAATTGCGCACCTCGTCGGCTACTACAGCAAACCCCTTTCCTGCGCTTCCGGCTCGGGCTGCTTCTACAGCGGCATTAAGTGCAAGAATATTGGTTTGAAAAGCAATGTCTTCAATGGTTTTTACAATCTTGCTGATCTCCTTGGACTTATCGTTAATGGTATTCATAGAGGTCATAAGCTTTTGCATTTGATCGTTGCAGTTGGTAACAGCTCCGGTAGCAGTTAATGCCAAATCATTGGCTTGTAAAGCACTATCCGCTGTCTGCTTAACCTGTGCGGATATTTCGCTGATAGAAGCGGATAGCTGCTGAATCGTGCTTGCTTGTTCAGAGGAACCCAGGGCGAATTCCTGCGCCGCAGAAGCTATCTGCTCAGAACCTACCGACACCTGCTCAGTAGCATTTTTGACATAGGATATGGTATCCGAAATATCCCGAGCCACCTTTACAACCGAATCCTCAATGGGTTTAAAGTCACCAATAAAGGATTGGGTGGGTGGTCTTAACACAAAGCTGTTGCTTGCAAATTCCGACATGGCGTAGGTAATATCCTCGATATAGATTTTGAGCATCGACATAGCTTCCCGCATACTTTGTGCCAAACTGCCCAACTCATCACGGCTTTGGTAGCCAATCACTGCTCCCAGGTTGCCTTTTGCCAGTTCTTTGGCAGCATGTTCAATCTGCTTAATGGGTTTTGCTATAGAATTGGCCAGAAGGATGGAAAGCAGTATACCAATAACTATCATAACAACTGTGATAATACCAGAAATGATAATGGCGGTATAGGTGCTCTGGGCAAATTCCGAAAGCTCTGCTGTAATACCAAGTGACCATCCCAAGCCGTTGGGAATTGGTGCATAGGCAAGTATTTTTTTAACACCACCGTATTCATAGATGCCTGAGCCAAACTCACCGTTTATCATCTTTAGCTCGATATCCGCCAATGCTTTGAGGCTGGGATCAGACGCAACCGCCTGCTGGCTATTGTCTCTATCCTCTACTCTAATGGAACGATGTGCTATGGTATAGCATTCATTGTCAATTATATATGCACTGCCGGTATTGCCTACCTTTATGTGGTTGGTGATATGAGAATGTTTATTGGCATGCACTATAAAATAAACAATGCCTTCAATCTTTGTGTTGGCCACCCCCTTGTGCCATAGTGGAGCGGCATT
>CAYNCW010000190.1:0-6224 GCA_964395635.1 uncultured Oscillospiraceae bacterium | reverse complement strand
TGACCCATGGTGGAGTGATTATGACATTGTTGGGGGCTGTTGGGCTGCCCAAGCGGCCCCTGCACCAATGGGCGGTGGACAACGGGACCGGCTATACCCTGATGATGACCACCCAAATGTGGATGCGGGATCGCGCGGCCGAGGTATTCACCTTTATTCCCGACCCGCCTATCCAGGACGATATGGATGTATACGGGCTGTATTTTAACCAGTAAACCAACCCATAAAAAATTTTTTCTTGGGATACTTAATAATTATGCGGGTCTTGTCCAAAATAGTAATAGAAACAGGGAGAAATTTCCATGGAGTATAATTCTAAAACCAAAGGGCTGGTTCATTTATATGTGGGAGACGGCAAAGGAAAGACCACTGCAGCCATGGGCTTAGCTGTGCGGGCTGTTGGTTCAGGTAAGCGGGTATGGATCTGCCAGTTCCTAAAGGGCAGGGATACTGGGGAGGTAGCCTCTCTGGAGAAGCTGGGTATACCCATACTGCGGGTGAAAAGCTGCGATAAGTTTACCTTTCAGATGACTCCTCAGGAATTTGCTATGGCCCAGTGCCTGCATATGGAGCTGCTCAAACAAGCATATGGCCTGGCAAAATCCGGCAATTTGGATTTGATTATTTTGGACGAGCTGGTGGATGCAGTTAATGCACAGATTGTCCCGCTGGAGGATGTTGTGGCGCTGATAACACAGCGGGATCCCAGGGTAGAGCTTGTGCTGTCCGGGCGCAATCCACCGGAGGCTTTGTGCCAGCTGGCAGATTACCACACCCTGTTTCAGTGTGTGCGACACCCCTATCAACAGGGGGTACCCGCCCGGGAAGGGGTAGAGTTTTAGCTTCTACCATTGGTACAGATCCCTGCTTTGCTCCAAGCAAATTCTCACGGGACAAGGAGACAATCATGACCCTTTACACCACCCTAAAACAAAACTCCAAATTGGCTTTACGGGAAAATTGGGGAAGAGCAATTCTAGGTCTGTTGATAATAGTGGCAGCATCAGTTGTACTTACCCTGCTGCGGCAGGTGGGAATCAATCTATTTATTCTGCCTTTATCCCAAACCCCCACAATGGAAACGGTGAGTTTTTGGGATATTGTCAGGCAGTCTACCCAAATACTGCCTGTAGAGCTTGGGATCTTGGCAATTTCTTTGGCTGCCAGCCTTCTGGTTGCAGCCCCCTTGCAACTGGGGCTAACCCGTTGGCACTGGATGCTGGTGCATGGAAAAAGTATGCCAGTGAGCAGTGTATTTGCCTTCTTTGATACCAAAAAGCAGTATACGCGGGCTGTTGGGTATGCGCTAAGCATGACTTTGCGCACCTTGTTTTGGGCGCTGTTGTTTTATCTGTTGCCAGCGCTGGCATTTGGTGTGTCCGGCTGGTTCCTTCGGGATACTGGGGAAACCCTCTCTCGGGGAACGGTGGCGGTGGCAACTGCGGGGCTCATGCTTTCCGGCATTCTCTTTTTGCTCAGCACGGTGTTGTATCTCGCCTATATGGAAAAATACACCCTTACACCCTATCTGCTTTTTGAAAGCCAGGAAGCCACTGTATCCCAGTCTATCAAAACCTCGGTGATCTATTCCAAGGGCTATCGGTTTCCGTTTCTTTTGTTTCGGCTGAGCTTTATAGGGTGGATTGTGTTGGTGCCCTTTACCTTTGGGCTGATTCTTTTGTATGCGGAGCCGTATATCAACACATCGGTTGCCATGTATGGGCGCTATATCATCGAAAGAAGCCGCTATGTGCCGGATGTCACCAAAGAGTTTGTTGTGGAGCCTTCCAGGGAGACCCCATAGGATGACAATATGATTTGCGGCAGACACAGGGAGGAGTAAACTTGTGTTTGCCGCATTTTGTCGCAGAGGGGCAGAGTGCACCAAAATGGTTGAGCAAAAGGGTTTCTGCCAGCCGGAGTACATTGACAATAGGTATAAATCAGTATAGAATAGTAGAATTGGGACTGTGCTCTTTTTTTACCTAGAGCATATCAAATCATGGTAGAAGCTGCCCGGTATTTACCCCTTTCGTCCAATTGACAGGCAAGCTCTGTCACCTGGTAGGTGGGCTTAGTACCTAAGGGGCGGTATAACGCGGCATTGGCCGCCTTCAAAGCAGGGCAGATTATATGCATTGAAGGTACATGCGTTTATTACACACATTTTTGGAGGCTGTTATGGGACTTCTGCAAAAAGTTTTCGGCACCTATTCAGACAGAGAAATCAAGCGTATCCGCCCTATTGCGCAAAAGGTAGAGGCATTGGAAGAAACCTACAAAGCAATGTCCGGTTCCCAGCTCAGGGGGATGACTGCCCAGCTGCAGGAACGGCTTGCCAACGGCGCCACCCTGGACGATGTATTGCCCGATGCCTTTGCAGTATGCCGGGAAGCATCTGACAGAGTTTTGGGAATGCGCCATTTCCCAGTACAGATTATAGGTGGAATTGTGTTGCACCAAGGCCGTATCGCCGAGATGAAAACCGGTGAAGGTAAAACCCTGGTGGCGACTTTGCCCGCATACCTAAACGCCCTGACCAACAAAGGGGTGCACATTGTAACGGTAAATGACTACCTGGCCAAGCGTGACTCGGAATGGATGGGCAAGGTTTACCGGTATTTGGGTTTGGATGTTGGCCTGGTTGTTCATGGATTGGATAACACCCAGCGCCGCAATGCGTATGCAGCCCATATCACCTATGGAACCAACAATGAGCTGGGCTTTGATTATCTGAGAGACAATATGGTTATCTACAAAACCGACAAGGTGCAGCGTGGCTTTAACTATGCCATTGTGGACGAGGTGGACTCCATCTTGGTGGATGAGGCCAGAACACCGCTGATTATCTCGGGAGCCGGGGACAAATCCACCGGGCTTTATGAGATTGCGGACAAGTTTGCAGCCAGCCTTACCATCACCCGGGTAAAAGAAGTGGATGACAAAGCGGACAGTGACGAAAACATTAGCGGTGACGTCATTGTGGACGAAAAGGCACGTTCTGCCACACTTTCCAAAGAAGGTGTGAAAAAGGCAGAGAAGTACTTTAACCTGGAAAACCTGATGGATGCTGAAAACATGACACTGCAGCACCACATCAACCAGGCGATTAAAGCCCGCGGCATTATGCAGCGAGATGTGGATTATGTGGTCAAAGATGACCAGGTTATCATTGTCGACGAGTTTACCGGCCGCCTGATGATGGGTAGACGGTACAACGAAGGCTTGCACCAGGCTATTGAAGCCAAAGAAAAGGTAAAGGTGGAGCGGGAATCCAAAACCTTGGCCACCATCACCTTCCAGAACTATTTCCGCATGTACAACAAACTGTCTGGTATGACCGGTACAGCCCAAACCGAAGAGGCGGAGTTTAGGGAAATCTATAAACTGGATGTTATCGAAATCCCCACCAACCGGCCGGTGAGCAGAAAAGACATGTCGGATGTGGTGTATAAAAACGAAAAGGGTAAGTTTGCAGCGGTTATTGACCAAATTGTAGAAGCCCATGGCCATGGCCAGCCCACCTTGGTGGGTACCATTTCCATAGAAAAATCAGAAGAGCTCAGCCAGGCATTAAAACGCCGGGGAATCCCCCATGAAGTGCTCAACGCAAAATACCATGAAAAGGAAGCAGAGATTGTTGCCCAGGCCGGTAAATTGGGTGCGGTAACCATTGCTACCAACATGGCTGGGCGCGGAACAGACATTGTGCTGGGTGGTAACGCAGAGTATATGGCCAAGGCCCAGATGCGCAAGGAAGGCTTCTCAGAGGAGCTTATTGCAGAGGGCAACAGCCACTCGGATACCGAGGATCAAACCATTCTGGAGGCCAGAAAGCGGTTCCAGGAGTTGGAAGGTAAATATAAGGCGGAGATTGCCGAAGAAGCGCAAAAGGTGCGGGATGCAGGCGGACTCTTTATCATCGGAACCGAACGGCATGAATCCCGCCGTATCGACAACCAGCTTCGGGGACGTGCAGGACGCCAGGGAGACCCGGGTACCACACGGTTTTTCTTATCCCTGGAAGATGACCTCATGCGACTGTTTGGTGGTGAGCGGATTCAGGGTATGATGGAAACCCTGAAGATAGACGAGGATATGCCTATTGAAAATGGGCTGCTCACAGGATCCATTGAAAGCGCACAGCGCAAGGTGGAAGGCCGCAACTTTGGCATACGGAAAAACGTGCTGCAATTTGACGATGTTATGAACCGCCAGCGGGAAATTATCTACAACCAGCGCGACAAAGTATTGGATGGAGAGGACATCTCCGAATCAATTCAAAAAATGTTAGAGGAAGTAATTGACAACGCTATTGAGCAGTATCTAGGCCATGTGGAAAGCCAGGATGACTGGAATTTGGAAGGCCTGCGAGAACATTTTGCGGGTTGGATTACCGATGAGAACAGCCTGCACTATGACAAGGAGCAGTTGTCTTTGCTGGATCCGGATACAGTTAAGGATACCCTTAAAGAGATGGCCCGGGAGAAGTACACTGCCCGGGAAGCCCAGTTCGGCACCGACTTTATGCGGGAAATGGAACGGGTTGTGCTGCTGAAAAACGTAGATGCCAAGTGGATGGATCACATCGACGCCATGAGCGAGCTCAAACAGGGTATCTACCTGCGGTCTTATGGCCAGAAGGATCCAGTTATCGAATATCGGATGGAAGGCTTTGAGATGTTCGATGCTATGATAGCATCCATTCGCGAGGATACCCTGCGGTTTTTATACCTGTTCCAGGTGCGCAAGCCGGAGGATGCCCCCAAGCGGGAGCAGGTGGCTAAGCCTATATCCGAAAGCCATGGAGACAATGACGGTAGCCTGAAAAAACAACCTGTGCGCAAAGGAGATAAGGTTGGCCGCAACGACCTTTGCCCTTGTGGCAGCGGCAAAAAGTATAAAAAATGCTGTGGGCAATAGGATACACTGAGATTTATAGTATGAACTAAAAAACGGAACCTATCTACTGGGGGTGTTGTGGGATGCATAAGCTTTTGGTGGCGGCACTTTGTTTGCTGCTTCTTTGCTCCTGCAACTACACCCCTTTTCGTGGTACCGAGGAAACCCTTTTGGTGGCGCCAAAGCTGAACAAGCGCCAGGCAGCTGTGCGGGAAGCACTGGAAGCAACCCTAAACCTTGCAGATATTACCTACAAATACCCCCAAAGTGGGGATTATCGTTCCCCCTTTGTATTTTGCGACATTGATAACAATGGAACCGAAGAGGCTATCGTGTTTTATGCCTACAGCAACGAGCTGGGTCAGATTCGCTTTAAGGTGCTGGAGGAGCGTCCGGACGGAAGCTGGTACTCTATCCACGACTTTCACAGCACCGGCGAGGATGACCAGATAGACACCATTCATTTTGCAAACCTCATTGATAGTTCCAGCAAATGTATGATTATCGGCTGGAAAAACCCCCGGAAGGATCAAGGCACATTGGGGGTCTATTCCTATGGTTTGGATGGATTTCAAAAAGAACTTACACAACAATACCTGCTCTGGGATATGGCCGACTATAATCGGGATGGTCTCAAAGAAATTGTTACAGTATCCCTTTCCCCCAATCTGGGCAAGCGCCAGTTTCAGCTTGGGCTGATAACCCGGGGCCTTGGGGGTGGGGTGTGGCTGGCTGATACCCTAAACCTTGCAGAATCCACCATTGAGGTTCTGCAAATTATGAATGGACGGCTGTGGGACAATTCTATGGCCATCTATTTGGATGAGGCAACTACAGAGACCTTTGTAGCCACCGAAATTGTATGGGTAAATGGCCAGAACCTGGAGCCCCTTGTCACCGAGAGCGAGCAGTTCTATGGGGATACCCAGCGGTTTCAGTATATCTATTGTATGGACCTGGAAAAGGATGGAGTGGTGGAGGTTCCTATAGTGGAATCTTTGCCAGGGAGTACCCAGGATGCTGAAAATCCATCCCCAATGCTCACCCGGTTTCACCACCTGACCCAGGAAGGGTTTGCACCGGTATATGATGCAGTGATCAATGAGGAGGACGGTTACCTCATATTTATACCGGAGCGGTGGAAAAATACGGTGACGGTGGTTAGCCAACCGGAGATTCGGGAATGGCGGTTTTATAAATACGACGATAAGCAGGATACCATGGAGCCGGAGCTGCTGCGGATCCAGGTATATACAGTGCAGGATTATAAAGATAAATTTGCCGAAGAAAACTACGAAAAATTAACACAAAACGGAATGCTG
>CAYNCW010000189.1:0-6254 GCA_964395635.1 uncultured Oscillospiraceae bacterium | reverse complement strand
TGCCACATCGTTTTCCAATCCAGTTTGTCAGCAGCAGCAAACCGTAAATAACCGCCATAATAAGCAGAAATTTGGCGAAAAACCACGCAGCATCGGCTATTTTGAACCTTGGCACATCTTGTGTTTGCGTCGCAGCGCTAACACTCAGCATCATCTGGTTTGCAAGAAGCCCCACTCCACCGCTCAAAACCCATGCTTTTTTCATCCATCCACCACCTCCAAAGCTCTGCTTTTTTAGAATTTATTCCTGTACAGCTATCTCCGCAAAAAACGAGGTTTAAACCAGTGGACATAAATATGGGTATATCTGGTTAAGGCAAAATCGTAGACAACAAACACAAGATTGCCCATTGCCAACAGGATATACCCGCCGTATTTGCCCAAATCCCCCATATCGCTTATCAAATCAGGCATTCCCAATACAAAAATCACCATCAGATACCCCCAAACCACTGCTACGTTAAAGAGTAGCAACTTGCACAGGTAGCAAACAGCACTGGGGCGTATGCGCTCCAGGCAGCCTTTTATAATGGGGTAATAGCCAAAAAACACAACAAAAATCATAGCGGCTTCTCGGTCCGGAACAATAAAAACAGACAGCGCCGACACCGTTACATACACCAGTGTCGCTGTCTTTCGTCCGTTTTCTTCCACCACTGCCACCAACATAGCCCCGGCCACTGCCGGTATGGAGTAGGTGGCAAAGGGTATCAGCCCTGTCATAAACATCAGTACTAGGCAGAGTGCAGAAAACACGCCGCCCAAAGCAATTTGGGTGCTCTTTTTGCTCATGTCTCCTCCAAGAGATGGTATGGTACTGCAGGATGTCGCCTAAAAGAAGGGTTAACAGCCACCACCCAAACAGTCGCAGCAACAGCTTGAGCAGTACAGCGCGGTGCAGATATCGCACATACTGCAAGTGCAACCTGCCGGAGATGCCATTGTGGGGTTGCCGGTGCGATATCCACCGGGGCGGGCTGTTTGGCGCTGCCACATCAACTGGTTGCGGGCTGCCTGGTATTCCGGGTTTTCCGGGCTCATGTTGCAAGCCCGGGTGAAGCTTTCGTAAGCATCATCCAGCCATCCTCTTGTATGTTGTATGGTTCCTTTGAGAAAATACCACTCTGCATCCCGTAAATGGCTAGGTACACCATCCAAAAGCTCTTCTGCTTCGGTAATGCGGTTGGCACGAATAAGCCTGCGAATATCGCCAAATTGGGAACTTGCCCCGTTTCCTGCCGATTGTTGTTGGGTTTGTCCCCCACGCCGCAAGGACATAATTTGATCGTAGGCTGCATTGATCTCTTGCATTTTTTCAGATGCCAAATCTGCAAGGGGATTTCCGGCATAGCTATCGGGGTGGTATTTTCGCGCCAACATCCGGTAAGCCGATTTTATCTCCTCATCAGTCGCATTGGGGGATACCCCCAGTACCTTGTAAGGATCGGTCATGCGTTTTGCTCCTTCTTGGATAGAATTTCATGCACACTTGCGCGCATACCCATGGTGATAATGTTCTCCAGTACAGGATGGAACGCCGTGATGTCTAAAAGATCATAAGCCTTGGCTGTTTCTGCAATGGTAGCATACAGGGATTCCCGTGCCATAACGTATACTTTGTCCAGATCTTGTTTGCTGCTTTGTTGTGTTAGCTGATGCCGTAGCACCAGGGGATTGTACCCACCAGCTGCAATGTCTTTTTCCAGATCATCCAAAGCATCACAGAGATACACAAACCGCCCCACCAAATACCCCAGCCGCTGCAATACCCGCTGCTGTTTAGGATTCTCCGATAGCAGCATACAAATCCCTGATAAAGCTTGTGCTGTGGGCTCGCTTGCTTCATCTACACTACCACAGCCCTGCTGCTCCAGCAGATTCTGCCGCTGCATACACACTGCCAGCATCTGTTCCCCTTCCGGCCTCCTAGCTGCAGCTTGCTTGTGGGCTCCGGCAGCAATGGGGCGAGCCATGGAATACAGCAGTTTGTCCTTTGCCCCGCCATCTTGTATGTTGTCCAGCAGCTTATAATACAGCATTAAAATAGCCATATCTGCAGAAAACAGCAGCTGTGCGCTTTCCCCGCAGGTGGGCTGTTTTTTCATTGGGTTCACATAACAGCGGTGTACTGCAATGTCCGGCATCTTTCCAGAGATACCATAGTGGAGCATACAGAGAAAGGTAAAGTCATAGCTCAGGGTTAAACGGGCAGCAGGGCCAAAGGATTTACCCAGCTGGCCACAAAGCCCACAGTAAATGGCTTTGTAAAAATCGTATTCGCACATTTTTAGCTGTGGCTTAAAGGGCTTTATATATCCAAACAAAAGCTGTCCAGCCTTTCTTTGCTGTTCAATACTGATAATTCTACAATAAAAGTAGCAAGACTTCTTTAATAAAATGTAAATAACTCTCTTTATTTCCTAGAATTTGACCTTTGCAGATGGATAGTTTATAATAATTGCTAGAAAAAACGTCTTAAATGGATTGGGACAGAATATAGTTTACCCAATCCTTATACAATCCTATGTACTGCATTACACGCAAAGTGGTGATATTATGGAATATTGGATGATACTGCTTTTGGCCTTTGGGCTTTCTATGGATGCATTTGCGGTTTCTATGACCAACGGCATGTGCTACCGAATCCCTGTTTGGCGCAATGCGCTGTCTTCTGGGCTGGCATTTGGCCTAGCCCAAGGGCTGATGCCTTTGTTGGGGTATCTTTTGGGCATGAGCTTCAGCGATTTTGTGCAGCGGGTGGACCATTGGATGGCATTTCTACTGCTGGGGTTTATCGGCGCAAGGATGCTGCACCAGGCCAACAAGGAACGTAAATGTCCTGAAACAAATCACCCCCGGAGTTTTTCTTATAAAACCTTGTTTGTTCAGGCAGTGGCTACAAGCATCGACGCTTTGGCTATCGGGGTGGGGCTGGGCGCCTTAAAGACCAACCTGTACTTAACTGTGGGTACCATCGCCGCCATCACCTTTCTCTGCTGTGTAATCGGAGTGTTTATGGGGCGCAAATTCGGACAACTCTTTAAAGACAAGGCAGAGTTTTTGGGCGGTGCGATTTTGATTTTAATCGGCGTAAAAATATTTGTGGAACATATGGGCTGGTTGGGATAACCGCCCCACAAAGGAGTACATCATGACCATCACCACCGGAATCGATATGCTGGAGATAGGCCGCATGGCCAAAAGCCTGCGTTCCAAACGGTTTGCACAGCGCTGTTTTAGCCCACAGGAGCTGGAGCAGTTTGCCCAACAAGGATGTCGCCCCAACTATTTGGCAGGATGCTTTTGTGCCAAGGAAGCCTTTGCTAAAGCAATGGGCACCGGTATACGGGGGTTTTCCCTAAATGAAGTGACGCTTTTGCGGGACAATTTGGGCAAGCCGTATCTTACCTTTAGCGGCAATGCCCGCAGCCTGGTGGAGCAACAAGGCCTTTCTTTTTCGGTAAGTATCTCCCACACCAAGGAGCATGTAATCGCCGTTGTGGTGGCGTATACACTATAGAATTATCCCAAGCGTTGTCGGAAATGCCGGCAACGTTTTTTTCGTTGCATAAAAAGTTTAAATACTATAGCCAAAATACGCTGTTTTTTGCTGTTGTTCCACTTGGCAAAAGGTGGTAGAATACCATGTATACTGGATGTTTTTGAAAGGAGCTTTTATGCCTATGCAGGTTGTTACCCGCACACAGATGCAACAGATTGAACAAAACGCTTTGCTTTATGATATGTCCTATCAACGGCTAATGGAAAACGCTGGCAGCGCTGCTGCTGCCTTTATTCGGCGAACACTGGTGGCTGCCAGACGCAGCTGTGTGGTGTTTTGCGCCAAAGGCAACAATGGTGGTGATGGACTGGTGGTTGCCCGTAAGCTCTCCGAAAACGGCGCTCGTGTACAGGTGGTGCTGCTGGATGGTATTCCCCAGAGCGAAGCGGCAGCAGCCATGTACAACACTGCGGCAATGATGGAGATCCCTATACTGGACTTTGCCACCCACCGCAAGGAGGTGGAGGAAGCCCTTGCCCACTGTGATATTATTGTGGACGCTATTTGTGGCACCGGGTTTCAGGGCAGCCTGCGCCCGCTACACCGGGAGGCTTGTATAGCCATCAACGATGCCATTGCCGCTATAGTCTCTCTGGATATTCCCACCGGGGTGGAGTGCGACACGGGCGCTGCAGACAAAGATGCAGTGCGGGCCGATTTTACCGTAGTGTTCGACAGCAAAAAGCCGCTGCACATCCTACCGGCTTCTATCCCATTTTGCGGCAGTTTGGAGGTGGTGGATATTGGCATTCCCCCAGAAGCCCGAGAGGGTATTGCCGCCAAAATAGGCACCTTACAGTTGGAGCAGGTGTTGGAGGCATTGCCGCCCCGGCCCTTGGATTGCCACAAGGGTAGCTTTGGTCGGCTTCTGATTATCGCCGGTTGCAGCCGGTATCGGGGGGCGGCAGTGCTGTGTGCAACAGCGGCCCTGCGTGCCGGTGTTGGGTTGGTGGTGTTGGCCTCCACCGAACCGGTTTGTGCTGCTGCAGCGGCAGGTCTGCCAGAGGCCATTCTCTGTCCATTACCCCAGGACGATTTGGGATATATTCAGGCTCAGTCAGCCATTCAGCTACTCCAAGAGGAGCTGAGCAAGGCAGACGCCGTAGTGTTTGGCTGTGGATTGGGGGATACCCCGGGTACTGCCCTGCTGCTGCAATGGATGATAAAGAATGCCCGTATCCCTGTTTTGCTGGATGCTGATGGCATAAATGCCCTCTCTAAGCATATACATCTATTACAAACCGCCCAAACCCCGGTGCTGCTAACCCCCCACCCAGGTGAGATGGCTCGATTGCTCCAGATGCCTGCCAAAGATATTCACCAGAGCCGCCAGCTCCACGCCATGAGATTTGCGGTAGAACACAGAGCCACCTTGGTGCTAAAAGGTGCGGGTACACTGATTACCGACCCCGACGGCGGCTGCTATGTCAACACCACGGGAAACCCCGGCCTTGCCAAAGGGGGCAGCGGGGATGTTTTGTCCGGTATCATGGGTGGATTTTTGGCACAGGGGATCCCCCCGGAAAAAGCTGCTTGGGCGGGTGTGTTCCTTCACGGCATGGCTGCTGATAGAACCTCTGCCCGAAAAGGACAATACGCTATGCTCCCCAGTGAGCTGCTGGAGGATTTTGCGGTGATTTTGATGGAAAACGGCCGTTAGATAACTGCATATCCAGAAACCTAACACCCGGCCAGGATGTGAAAAAACTATACCGCTTCAGATGTCACCCCAAGGGGCGGCATTTGCAGCATTTC
The DNA here is from genome assembly GCA_964395635.1 of uncultured Oscillospiraceae bacterium. GTDB lineage: Bacteria > Bacillota > Clostridia > Oscillospirales > Ruminococcaceae > WRAV01. Next base: position 937 of record CAYNCW010000189.1, on the reverse strand, counting down.
TCCTTAAGTAGGGATGAAATGCGTATATCACATCGTATCGGGAGGCATTGTATGCGAAAGTTACATCTATTCACCGTTTTTCTGCTCACCCTATGTCTGCTGCTAACAGGCTGTGGAAAATCCCCCCAATCTGCCAAGCAGAACACCAAAGCATTAAATGTCTTTACCGGTAACTTTGAGGCCGAAGCATCCATCCAGTATAAAGGGATAGACTGCTCAGCCAAGATAAACCGTTCCCCCCAAGAGTTTGCCTTATCCTTTATCACCCCCGATACACTGGAAGGGATGGAGGTGCTGTTCTCCCAGGATAAGGTGGAAATTCGTTTCAAGGGCCTTACCTTTGACTTTGCCCCCACCACCATGCCGGCCCAGGCAGTTGCCGCCCTTATCATGTCGGCTGTGGATGCTGTTTGCAAACGGGATGGACTGCAGGTGGAGGAATCAAACGGACTGCTACTAGTGCAGGGCCAGGCCGGTGGCAACGCCTTTACCATGGAGATGGACGCCCAAACCGGAGCCATTACAAAACTTTCTATTCCCGCCCAGGAACTTACCGTACAGTTTGATAGCTTTGCCTTTTCCCAATAAAATTACAAAAAAGTCCGCGTTAAATACGCCGACTTTTTTTTTTGCATGAGCAAAAATCCACTCCCATTAATATTATACTAATGGGAATTTATTATAAATCTTTACCATCTGTAGCTACAGTATTTGCAAAAATTCCCTTAAAAAACTCTTCTTAACCATAAATACCGTTGTTTATTCCTATAAACATCTGGCAACAATACAATTACCGGCGGCCACAGCTAGGACCATGCCGGAAATGAGAATACTAGCGGAGCGTGATTCACGTGACTGTCAAACGAGGCGACATTTACTACGCCGACCTGTCTCCCGTTGTAGGTTCCGAACAAGGCGGGATACGACCGGTACTGAT
>CAYNCW010000188.1:0-6266 GCA_964395635.1 uncultured Oscillospiraceae bacterium | reverse complement strand
AAGATAAGTAATGCTTACTTGTTTGTTGTTGTACTTTATTGTGCCTTGGTTAGATTACTAAGCAATTTGTTTGCAAACTATTATTTATTAGCTTGTTTTGTTCCCACTGACAGATAACTCTCATGGATTGTTTTTGCCACAACTCATATTTGTATGCCTAGCGGCAACAAACATAGACCAATTGCGAAGCACATACACATGTTTTTATATTCAAAATTCCGTTTGCACTTATTCGAGTGTTTGTTTTTGCGCATTTAACACGTCTCCTTTTTTGGCATATTGTCCTGTTTATCAATATTATCAATTATACTAAATTTTCGCTGCAAGCACAACCATAATATGGAATATTATGGAATTTTATTCTAGTTGCTTAAATCAACAGAGCGTCATTTCTAGGAAACATGTTGTTTTCCACCATAGAATACACACCGTCCGGTGCTACAATGATATGATCCATCATCTCAATATCTACCCTACGCAGCTCATCATATAATATACTAGTGGTTCTCAAATCCTTGCTGGATGGCAAACAGATGCCATTGGGATGGTTGTGGGCCAAAATGACCCGCACAGCGTTGGATCGCAAAGCAGTTTTTACAACCTCTGCCGGGGATATGGATACCTTTTCCGGAGAGCCTTGCGCCACTCTATCGCTAAATACGACCTTGCCGTTATTGGCCAAGCAAACGATAATAATGCTTTCTTTTTGTTCACACAAAAACTTAAATCGCATATATTCTTTTGCAGTTTCTATATCTTTAATGCGATTGTTTGCAGAGACATGATCGTCCATATATGCTTTGATGATGCCAGAAACTAGCTTAATCAGTGTGGCAGATTCTTCGCCGATTCCATCCACTTCCTGCAGCATTGCCATATCAGCATCAAAAATACCGGTAATGGATCCAAAGCGGTCCATTAATCGATGGCCCAATTCGTTTGTATCACCCTGGCGCAAGGAATAAAACAACAACATCTCTATTATTTTATGGCTGGGAAAGTGGGATAGCCCATTTTCACGAAATTCTTTCTTGACACGCATCCGATGTCCTTTATGAATATCTGACATATGATTCTCTATCCTAACTGATTATTTTCTTGCAAATAATTACCATAATTGCCCTTTTTCATTATACAGTATACAAATGCATTTGAAAAGAATCTTGTGGAAAATTAGGAGAGTATGGTATACTAGTGTACAGCAAATCAATAAGGGGATAAAATTGATTCATGAAGCAGCTTGTTGTAGGGCAAAATGATGCAGGGCAAAGGCTGGATAAATTTTTAGTAAAAACACTGCCGCAAATTCCAATGTCGCTGCTGTATAAGTCTATCCGCAAAAAGCGAATTAAATGTAACGGCAAGCGATGTGAGATTGGCCAAAAACTGGTGGCTGGAGATAAAATAGACCTATACATTTCCGATGACCTTCTGGTACGGGAAGGGCCGGATTTTTTGTCTGCGCCCGCAACAATAAAGATAGTTTACGAAGACAACAACGTGTTGCTGGCAGACAAGCCCCCTGGCCTTCTGGTGCATGATGATAAACAAGCCACTGGGGATACACTAATTCACCGAATACAGCATTACCTTTATCAAAAAGGAGAATTTTTCCCTGATCAAGAAAACTGTTTTGCCCCAGCGCTTTGCAACCGCATAGACCGCAACACCTGCGGTATCGTAATTGCGGCCAAAAACTTTGAAACATTACAATCAATGGGTGAATATATACGCAATCGAGAAATCACCAAGAACTATCTATGTGTTGTGCATGGTTTGCCTGACAAAAAATCAGGCATTTTAAAGGGATACCATATCAAGGATGCTGCTACCAACACGGTGCGTATTCTGGATAAGCCAGTGGACGGCGCAAAAACAGCCCTTACAAAATACCGTGTGGTGGATACCCATAATGGGATGAGCCTGTTGGAAATAGAGTTGCTTACCGGACGCACACATCAAATACGGGCCCAAATGGCTGCGGCAGGGCATCCTCTTGCCGGAGATACCAAATATGGACGCAACTATCAAAATAAAGGCTTACCGTATCCTTATCAGGCATTGTGCTCCTATCAGTTGTGTTTTTCCTTTCCCAGCGGTGACAGACATTTGGGGTATCTGCAGGGAAAAAAGGTACAGGTAGCGGATGTGCCGTTTTTACAGTCGTACGGTTTTAATTATACTACATTAGCAAAGGATTGAGGTACTGATATGAAATGGGGAATCATCGGCGCTTTAGATGCTGAAATCGCTTTAATACTGGAGCATATGGAGCTAGAGCGCACCCAGGAGATTTGTGGAAGCAAATACTACTGTGGTAAAATTGGTAGTGAAGAGGTTGTGGCTGTTTGTTGTAGCATAGGAACTATCAATGCTGCTTTTTGTGCTACTGTAATTATCCGGGAGCTTGGTGCACAGGTTGTTGTGAATGTTGGCATTGCCGGATCCTCAAGCAAGGATTTGGGGGTGTTGGATGTGGTTGTGGCTCAGGATGTTACATTCCATGATGCTGATCTAGATATTATCTCCAAATATTATCCCTTTAAGAAAATCTTTACTACAGATGATACTCTGCGCAGCTTGTGTATTCGTTCGATGGAATCCATGTCTGACCGCAGCTTTAAGTACAGGGTGGGTCGTATAGCCACCGGGGATCAATTTGTCAACGACAGGGAAACCAAAAACCGGATTGTTCAGAACTTCCATCCTCTTTGTATCGAGATGGAGGGTGCCGCAATCGGCCAGGTGGCACATATGAACAACATCCCTTTCTTGGTTATCCGCACCTTATCCGATGACGCAGACGATGCAGCAGATGCTGTTTACGATAACTTTTTGGAGCGGGCCGCACACAACTCAGCGAGGATTTTGCTGGAGATGCTGCATCTTTCCAAGAAATAGTACTGTGTTAACCCTTGCAAATTTAATTCGCATCTCCAAGGGCTTGTTCACTTGTTCTGTGCAGGCGGCAAGCTCTTGGGGTTCGGCTTACTCTTGTTGATTCGCTCTACTTTTCGGTTTTTTACCTTCCGCCGACTGCCTCCCCTTTGCCATTAAAAATAACCCCCAAAGTGAGATAGCATATATCATACTACCTCACTTTGGGGATTTTACAGGACAGCTTTTTACCCTATCACATTTCTTTGCGGATAACCGCTCTTTGAATTTTACCGGAAATGGTCTTGGGAAGTTCTTCTACAAATTCTAAGATACGGGGATATTTATAGGGAGCAGTCTGCTCCTTTACAAAGGTTTGCAGCTCTTTGCGCAGCTCGTCGCTGGGCTGATAGCCTTTGGTAAGAACCACTGTTGCCTTCACAACAGTTCCTCTCACAGGGTCGGGGGCTCCGGTTACAGCGCATTCCAACACGCTGGGATGCTCCATCAAAACCGATTCAATTTCAAAGGGTCCAATACGGTATCCAGACGCTTTGATGATATCATCGGTGCGACCCACATACCAGAAATAGCCATTTTCATCTTCCCAGGCGGTGTCGCCAGTGTGGTAGAATCCATCGTGCCATACCTTTTCAGTAAGATCGGGATCCCGGTAATATCCACAGTAGAGACCAAATTGCTTTTGGTCCTCTGGCACACGGATGACAAGCTCCCCCACCTGGCCGGGTGCTACCGGTTCGTCATTTTCATTCACCAGCAAAATGTCATACAGTGGAGATGGTTTACCCATAGAGCCCGGAATGGGTGTGGTTCCCACCTGATTCAAGGTAAGCACTGTGGTCTCGGTTTGGCCAAAGGCTTCCATCAGCCGTAAGCCGGTGAGCTCATAAAAACGGTTATAAACTTCTGCATTCAGCGCTTCCCCTGCGGTTGTGGCGTATTTCACCGAAGAGAAATCGTAGTCCCCCATTCCCTCTTTGATGAAGAAGCGGTACATGGTCGGTGGTGCACAGAAGCTGGTAACCTTGTAGTTCTGGATCTTTTCCAGCAGGTTTTTGGGGGTAAATTTATCAAAATCATAAACAAACACAGCTGCAGCCAGCAACCATTGACCATACAGTTTGCCCCAAACTGATTTTGCCCAACCGGTTTCGGATACAGTGAGATGCAGCCCATCCGACGCCACATTGTGCCAATATTTTGCGGTGATGATATGCGCAATGGGATAGGAATGGTTGTGATAGACCATTTTGGGGTATCCGGTGGTGCCGGAGGTAAAATACAGCAGCAGTGTATCCTCAGTGGAGGTTTCCACCCGGTCAAAGGTATCGGGCTGCTCCTCCAGCATTGCATCAAAATCCAGCCAGCCTTCTCTTTGTCCACGGACAACAAACCGGGTTTGGATATCTTGGTATTCTTCACAGGCTTCTTCTACACGGGCAGTTACTTCCCCCTCTGCTGTGCAGACAATGTGGCTAACGCCAGCTGCGTCAAAGCGATACACATAATCTTTGACTGTCAGCAGATTGGTGGCAGGCACGCCAACTGCCCCCAGCTTATGCAGTGCCAACACTGCAAACCAGAACTGGTAATGGCGTTTGAGCACCAACATAACCATATCGCCCTTTTGCACACCGGATTTGGCAAACAGATTGGCGGCTTTGTTGGAATAGCGGCGCATATCTTCGTAGGTAAAAACCCTTTCTTCCCCTTGATCATTGCACCATACAAGAGCGCGGCGCCCTGGTTCCTGCTCTGCTATGGCATCCACCACGTCGTAAGCAAAGTTGAAGCCTTCGGGAATCACCGGTTCAAAGCTTTCCAACAAGCCGTCTTTGTCAAATCCCTGTTTACAGAATTGTTTGTAGAAAGTTTCCATGCCCATGATACATTACCTCCAAAATATCTTATCACATATTTGCGGTGAATTTTCACTGGTGCCCTATAGTCCGAAGTTAAGGCCTTAGAGTGAGATTGCGGGTTTTCTTAGCGGTGTTCGCCTGATTTCTCTGTCGTATGGTCATTCCTCTGTTTTCCGCCTTGGAGGGTGTAAAGCGTTCCCCGGCCATCAGCTCTGCTATATCTAGACCAAATACTTTTGAGCAGGCATATAAAAATGTAAAGCTGTAGTCTTCCCGGCCTCGTTCGTAGGCATTGTATTGCGCCAAAGAGACGCCGGTTTTTTCTGCCATTGCCACCGGGGATATATTGCGCATCTCCCGGTGCTTTTTAATTCGCATCGCAAGCTCCATCATCTTGGTCTCCATTGTCCCTAAGGCTCCTTTCTATTCTATAAAAATGCTGGGTAAAACAAAAACGACCCATCCCATATACTGGGACGAGTCGTATAAATACTCCCGTGTTACCACCCAAATTGCATCGATCCTAAAAACCGATACCACTCATTTACGGATTCAAACAAATCCTCGACTGTTAACGCTGTCTTTGCGTAGGAGCTTACTGGCACAGAAGTGCGTTCAGTCCTCAGCTCCAGGGTGATGCCCGTATTCCGTTTGCTATCGGTTCACACCAAACACCGACTCTCTGAAAACAAACCTGTGGAACCAGCCGTCCCTGTCATCGCCTTTATGCAATTATTCTTCTTGTTAGTCAGTATAGCTTTAGATCGCCAAAATGTCAATAATATTTTGCAGCAGTTCATCATCTTTATCTACTATGTACTGTGCGCCCCATTCTAAGAGTTTGTCTTTTGTGCAAAAGCCCCAGGAAACTGCCACGCAAGGCATACCTGCATTTTTTGCAGTTTCTATATCCACCTGGGTATCGCCAATATACACACAATCTTTTGGATCTGCACCAAAATGAGCAATCATTTCCAACAACACAGTGGGATCTGGCTTAAGGGGGATTCCTTCCCGCTGTCCGTAGCTGAGCTCCACCATGCCAGAAAAATAGTGATCAATTAGTTGACAGGTTGGTGCGTGAGGTTTGTTGGACAGCACTGCAATGGTTACTCCCAGCTGCTTGAGTTTCTCTAAAAGCTTGGGGATCCCCGGATATGGCTGGGTAAATATCTGTGCTTTTCCCGGGTAAATGGCCCGAAATTCCGCCACAAGATTGGCAATAACAGAGGGATCATCGGTTTGCCCTTCCAGTGCACGGGTAATTAAGCTTACTGCACCTTTGCCTAAAAATCCTTTATAGCTTTCCTGGGGATGAGTGTGAAAGCCATATGTACGAAGCACCTCATTGCATACCGTAGCCAAATCGGCCACGGTATCCAGCAAGGTGCCGTCCAGATCGAATATAGCCAGCTTTTTACCGCTCATGGATCAGTTGTACCGCCTATTGTCGGCAGTGTATCCGCTGCGAATTTGCTTGGTGCAAATGTACAGGATACCAGCGTT
>CAYNCW010000187.1:0-6308 GCA_964395635.1 uncultured Oscillospiraceae bacterium | reverse complement strand
TGGGCGACAGGAATCCCTCCCGTCGCCCCACGTGCTATATTCTATTACCGCTTATTTTCTGCAATCAAGGCTTCCTGCATCTGCCGGGAAACAGCCATCAATCCGGCAAAAAACGCCTGGGTATAGCCACCCATATGGTCCCCTGCAGTAGCTGCCATTCGCTGCAAAATTTCTTCCTCTCGCTTAGGGTGCAGCACCGGCAGATTGTTTTCCAGCTTATAGGCCGCCACCTGCTTTACAATCTCCATCCGGCGCAAAAACAACGCCAGCAGCTGGTCATCCAGAGCATCGATCTCTGTGCGCAAAGCGTTTAAATCCATGGTGTATTTCCCCCTTCCATCATGGCGTCCATCAGTGCAATTGCCAGGCAGGCTTCAACACAGGGCACCGCTCTGGGCACAATACAGGGGTCATGCCGCCCACGAATCTGCAGCACAGCATTTTCCGCCTTGCGGTAATCCACAGTGGACTGCTGCTGGGCGATGGATGGGGTGGGCTTAAAGGCCACCCGGAACACAATGGGCATACCGCTGGAGATACCCCCCAAAATACCGCCGTGGCGGTTGGCAGTATGGCTGATGATGCCGCTTTCCACCTGCATGGGGTCGTTGCTTTGGCTGCCAAAGAGGTTGGCAGCGGCAAAACCTGCGCCAAACTCAATGCCCTTTACTCCAGGAACCCCAAACACAAGTGAGGCAATGCGGTTTTCCAACCCATCAAAAATAGGGGAACCAAGCCCCACCGGAACACCCACCCCACAGCATTCCACCACCCCGCCAACCGAATCCAGGTTGGTGCGGGCTGTTTCGATCTCCGCAAGCATCAAGGCCCCCTGTTGGTCATCAATCACAGCAAAAGGCTTTTGGGTAATGCTCTGCAGCTGCTCGGCTGTTACCCCAACCGGGTCCAACACAGCATCCGCAACACCGTGAATATGGGCAATATGGGCCCCAATGGCAATGTTTTTCTGTGCCAGTGCCTGAAGCGCCATCCCCCCGGCAAACACCAGGGGCGCGGTAAGACGGCCGGAAAAATGGCCGCCACCCCGAATATCGTTGTATCCACCATACCGCACAAAGCCGGTATAATCAGCGTGGGCAGGGCGCGCCAAAGCCTCCATCTCCCCATAATCTCCGGAGCGGGTGTTGGTGTTGGGGATGATGGCACACAAAGGGGTACCGGTGGTGCGCCCGTTTACCAATCCCGACTGAATTTGGGGCAGATCCGGCTCTTTGCGAGCAGTGGTGTGGGCACCTTGTCCCGGTGCCCTACGGGCCATAAAAGCAGCAAGCTGCTCCATATCCAGGGCAAGACCGGGCGGGGGGCTGTCCAGAACCACCCCAATGGCATTGCCGTGGCTTTCCCCAAAAATAGACACCCTCAGGTTGTTTCCCCAGCTAGAGGACATGAACAACACCTCCCAAAGCGGCATAATCTTCCCAGAAGTCAGGATAGCTTTTGGCCACACATTCTCCGCCTAAAATGGTAACCGGGTTTTGGCATCCCAGTGCCGCCACCGCCATGGCCATAGCGATGCGGTGGTCTCCAAAGGAATCCACCGTCCCGCCATCCAGCAGCTCCTTGCCTGCAATCACCAGCTTGTCCGGATACTGGGTAATCTCCGCGCCCAAGGCGGTAAGCCCGGCGGTTACTGTTTCCAACCGGTCACTTTCTTTTATCCGCAGCCGCTCTGCATTGTAAATGATGGTGGTGCCATTGGCTACTGCGGCGGTAACCGCCAGTATCGGCACTAGATCCGGTATGTCGGCGGCATCAATATCCACAGCCGAGAGTGGGGAATGGGTAACGGTAACCTGGCTGCCCTCTCTCACAATATTGGCGCCCATCTGCTGTAACACATCCAGCACCGCCCTATCCCCCTGCAAGGAGCAAGGGGTCAAGCCGGTAACGCTCAGGCTGCTACCTTTTGCAAGTGCACCGGCGCAAAGCCAGAATGCTCCGCCGGAATAATCCCCCTCGATGGTGGAGATGGTGTTGTGATACTGCTGCCCGCCAAGGATTCTCCACCCGCTATGCGTAGCCTCCAGCTGTACGCCACAAGCCTGAATGGCATCAATGGTCATATCCACATACCCCCGGGATTGCAGGGGGGAAGTCAGGCGGATTTCACTCTCTCCCTGCAGCAGGGGCAACGCAAACAAAAGCCCGGTGATGTACTGGGAGCTTACATCCCCCGGCAGGGCGAAAATCCCACTTTGCAGCTGCCCCCGCACCGAAAGAATGGCGTCCTTGGGACTATCAAACACAACGCCGTGGCCGCAAAGGGCGTCAATCAGCGGGGTCATAGGCCGCTGGGGAAGTCTGCCTTCCCCGTAAAAATGGGCATCTACCCCCAAGGCAGCGGCAATAGGTACAAAAAAACGCAGGGTGGAACCGCTCTCCCCACAGTGGAGCCGGGCGGTTTGGGGCGGGGTAGAAATCCCCTGCATGGACAACACGCCGCCATCCCAGTGGGCCTTGGCCCCCAGAGCAGTGGCGGCGTTTATAGTTGCGGTCATATCCTGGGTCATCTGGATAGGGGAGAGGGCGCTGTCAACCGGCGACAGCGCCGCGCATATGGCTGCCCTATGGGCAGCAGATTTAGAGGCGGGTGCCGGAACACTGCCGGACAACACCCCCTGAGGCTGTATGGTTACATCCATTGTATGGACTCCCTTATTTACATCATTTTTTCTCAAAACCACTCTGTAAAAACTGCACAAGTTCATTGGTGGGCACCGGGTGTATAACCGTTTGCCCAAGTTCTTTTAGCAGCACAAAGTTAACCGCATCTGCATGGCGCTTTTTGTCCCGCAAACACACCTGTGCCAGCGCTTGGGCATCAAAAGGACTGTCTGTGGCCATTTTGTAGCGCTCAAGCACACTGCGGATACGCTGGGCTGTACCGGCCTTGGTTATCCCAATAGCCTCACCGGCTGCCGCAGCCAGCACCATGCCGATGCCAACCCCTTTGCCGTGAGATACCTGAAAATCCGAAAGCTTTTCCACTGCATGGCCGGCGGTGTGGCCAAAGTTCAGTATTTGCCGAAGGCCCTGTTCCCGCTCATCCTCTTCCACCACATGGGCTTTGATAGAGACACAGCGGGAAATAACCCCAATGATATTCTGGTGAACATCCTCCTGGGCAATTTCCTCAAACAGCTTCGGATCCTGAATACAGCCATACTTAATGGCTTCTGCCACGCCGTCCAAAAAGGTCTCCGGCTCCAGGGTGGATAGGGTGGATACATCGCAGATAACCAGCCGGGGTTGCCAGAAGGTGCCTACTTGATTTTTGGCCTGTGGAATGTTGATGCCGGTTTTGCCCCCCACCGAAGAGTCGATGGCGGAAAGAAAGGTTGTGGGAATCTGGGCATAATCGATCCCCCGCATGTAAATAGAAGCGGCGAACCCGGCAATATCCCCCACAACACCGCCGCCAAGTGCCACAACCAGGTCCGAGCGGGTAAATTGATTGTCCGAAAGGAAGGAGAGTATCCCCATTACCGTGTGGATATTCTTTGCGGTTTCCCCATGGGTAAACACATAGGTGTGCACCGAAAAACCGGCGGAGGATAGGGAATGGCTTACCATATCCCCATACAACCTGCCAACAATATCGTCGGTGATAACTGCAATCCGCTGATAGGACTGCTTGGAGATAGCAGCGATACGGTTGCCGGTGCGGTCCAATATACCTTTGCCGATGTGAATGTCGTAGGGGCGAGTGGTGCCAACGTTGATTGTTTTCATACCAATATCACCCAAGCCTTTCTTTGATTTCCCTGCCTTCTCGCAGCATGGTTTGCAGCTTTGCCGAATCGTCTTGTACAATGGCATCCCGGAACTCTGTGAGATTTTGAATAATGGTATCAATTTGACCGGCTAGATAAGATTTGTTATCCAAAAACAAATCGGTCCACATATATTCATTCAGCTTGGCCACCCGGGTCATATCCGCAAAGCTTCCCGCGCTAAACCCCATAAACTCCCGTGCCAAAGGGCTTCGGACATAGGCGCTGGACACCACATGGGCCAACTGGGAGGTATAGGCAATCACCTCATCGTGATGCTCAGCGGTGGTTATCACCACCTGGCGAAATCCCATAGAACGGAAAAACCCTTCCACATCCTCCAGCTTGTCTTGGGGGGTGTGGCCAAAGGGGGTGAGGATCATGCTGGCCCCTTCAAACAGAGTTTCCACTGCATTTACAAACCCGGAGCTCTCTTTGCCCGCCATAGGATGCCCACCAATAAAGGTAACCGAACTGCCCTGAAACAAAGCCTCTGCTTCATCGCAAATCACCTTTTTAACGCCGCACAGATCCACCACCGTGGCCCCTGGGCGAAAGGTGTGGAGATACTTCTTTAAAAATGCAACAATCCCGGCGGGATAAAGTGCCACCAAAATCAAATCCGCGGAGGAAAAATCATCGGTGACGGTATCGTCTATAGCGCCGCAGGCCAGTGCCTGGCGGATAGCAGCAGGGGCTTGGTCGTACCCCACTACGGTATGAAAGGTTTTGGCTTTAATGGCTTTGGCAAAAGATCCTCCGATAAGTCCCAGACCGGCAATGGCTATATGCATAGTTGTGTATACCCTCCTGTTTTTAGGCACGGGCCTTGGGACAGCGACCTGGCTTTTTGGCAACAAAAAAGCCGACACTTTATTCCAAAAGTGCCGGCAATGCAAATCCGCATATATCATTCGCATTAGATTCTTTGCAGCGATACTTTCGGTATTGTTGTTCTGCTTTACGCAGCAGTCAACTGCAATTCCCTTTAGCCACAATGATTTGCATTAACTATACAATGATTTGGCGCAAAAGTCAACTGTTTCTTTAGGGAATACAGTGCTTTTGGCGGCAAAAGGGAGATAGTCTGTGGGACAAAAGTCCTCACTGCTTTGCAGTCAACAGGGTGCGGCCACAGGCCTTGGCCAAAGGATCCAGGGTCTCCATCAGCTTGTGAAAATCCCCGGGAGTCAAGGATTGTGCCCCATCCGACCAAGCCCGTTCCGGGTTGTTGTGCACCTCAATCATCAGTCCGTCGGCGCCGGCAGCAACAGCCGCCATTGCCAGGGATGGCACCATCCAGGCATTTCCCGCTGCATGGCTGGGATCCACCACAATGGGCAGATGAGAACGGGATTTGAGGAAGGGGACAGCCGAAATATCCAAAGTGTTGCGGGTGGCGGTTTCAAAGGTGCGGATGCCCCGCTCACAGAGGATAACCTTTTCGTTGCCACCGGCCATAATGTACTCGGCACTCATCAGCAGCTCCTCCAGTGTATTGGACAAACCGCGTTTGAGGAGTATGGGTTTATCAATATGTCCCAGCTCTTTGAGCAGCTCGAAGTTCTGCATATTTCTGGCGCCCACCTGGATAATATCCACATGCTCAAACAGGGGAATGTGGTCGGCGCTCATAATCTCGGTAACAATAGGCAACCCAGATGCTTTTTTTGCCTCCAACAGCAGGTCTATTCCCTCGCTGCGCAGCCCTTGGAAAGCATAGGGGGAGGTGCGGGGCTTAAATGCACCGCCACGCAAAAATGCAGCGCCGCTGTTTTTTACATCCTTGGCCAGCTGGGTAATCTGCTCAGCGCCCTCCACCGAGCAAGGCCCCGCCATTACAGTGAAACTGCCTTTTCCAATGGGGGTTCCCCCAACTTCAATTACAGTATCCTCCGGATGCATTTTCCGGTTGGCTTTTTTATATGGCTCAGTGATACGCCTCACATCCTCTACAATTGAAATCGACCGCACTGTTTCCAAATCCACAGCACTGGTATCCCCCACCAAACCTACGATGGTGGTGTTTTCACCTGCTGAAATATGGGGGGTTATTCCCATGTCCTTCAGCCAGGTTATAAAGTACTGAAACTGCTCCTCGCTTGCACTGCTTTTAATAATTGCTACCATGGGACACTTACTCCTTTACATATTTATTCAGGTAAAAAGAAAACGCCGGTGCTTTTTTCCAAAAGCACCGGCGATAAACCAGCTTGTCACACTTATGCGGCAGAACACCGCAACAGCACCTTCGGAACTTTATCTTCAACTTTTCCCAAAGCAAAATAACCCGGGTAAAAAAAGCCCAGGCTGCTAAAGTAAAAAAAGTTGTGGATAAGTCCGGTCATAGAAAAAACTCCTAATGGAATGATTTGTTATCAGTATATACCAGCGGTGCAAACTTTGTCAACAAAAATTTTTTAACCGGTCTGCTATATGTGAAAACGCTTTTTCAGCTCGATTTTGGTGGCATTATCGGCGAATATGAATATACTCACCATGGACAAAGCAGAA
>CAYNCW010000186.1:0-6311 GCA_964395635.1 uncultured Oscillospiraceae bacterium | reverse complement strand
TGAAAATTATTCTTACAATTACATTAGGTATTATTGTGGCTGGTTTTTTTATATGCACAGCGTGTTGTTGGTAATCCACAAAAACCATATAGGCAATCTTTATGGGTATTCGTTTACAAATTTCGTTAACCTCCATATACGCTGTAGATAACTCCCAGTTTTTTACTATCTTTGCCATAATCAGTTGGAGATCATCGTATGTATACGGCTTTGCAAGATACCCCAACGCATTGACCTGATAGCTTTCGGCCGCAAAAGAATTGGATATGCTTACAAAAACAATCATACAGTTGGTATGGTGTTTTCTTATATGCCTTGCAATTTCAATACCTGTTATCTCATCCAACACAATATCCAAAAATACAACATCCAACGCTGCCAGTGATGGCGTATCTAGTAGTTGTTTTCCACTATCAAACTGATGGATGGTATGCTTTATTAAAGAATCTTGCATAAAACGAGATATGTACTCCTGTAGCTGCAAAAGATCTGCCTTTTCATCATCTACAACAGCTATATTCAAAAAAAAACTCCTCCTCCGCCAAAATGAACTTAAATCTAATATTTATATTATACATGGAACAATGGGTCATGTGAATCATTATTTTAATACAATCGAAAATATATCATCTATTTTGATTTTATCTACATCCTCTTTTCTCATCCCTATTTCCCATAAAAAATACCCGATAGCTTTCAAGAGCGCAACTCATGTGACAAGCACGTTCCTTTTTATGCCCATTCCTATAAAGATTATTACCCCATGGCAATTTGATAAACCGGACAAATTCTGCTATACTATATCTTGGAAAAGAATCGTACATCCTATGAGTATTGGACAATTACCATGTTAAAATCGATTGAAACCACCTTGAACAACCACACTATCTCCCAGTGGGGTATCTGCTCTTTGCAGGATTTGGCGCCGCTAATTTCTTGTCGAGCAGCCTCCAGGTTGCCTGTATCTGGCAAAAGGGTTATTGTCGCTTTGTTCCCATATTATCTTGGCGACTTTCCCCAGCGCAATATTGCCAGGTACGCCATAGCGGACGACTATCACCATACGGTAGGGCAACTTTTGGACAGCGTTTCTCAGCAGCTTTCTGCTATATTCCCGGAGGATGCCTTTGTTCCCTTTGTGGACAACTCCCCCCTACCCGAGGTAAGAGCTGCCCGCCTGGCTGGGCTTGGGGTTATCGGACGCAACGGCCAGCTGATTCACAAGAAATACGGCTCATATGCCTTTATCGGTGCTATTGTCACCAGCTTGTCGCTGCCTGTGTCATCACCCATCAGCGGCAGTTGTCTAAACTGCAGCGCCTGTATCCATGCTTGCCCCACCGGTGCTCTCACTACGGGCAATCCCTTGGACAAAGCAAAATGCCGTTCCTTTATTACCCAAAAAAAGGGAACACTTACCGACTGGGAAGCGAAGCAGATTCAGTTTGGAGGCATGGTATGGGGCTGTGACAAATGCTTGGATGCCTGTCCCATGAACCGAAACGTAACGGTAGCCAATTCCCCCTATCCCCAGTGTGCTGCTGCACCATGGCTGGATCTGGACAATTTGGAGGAACTACACCCTCACAAAGCATACAATTACCGCCCACGCCAGGTATTGGAGAGGAATTGGCGGCTAATTTACCAACATAAACAACAGGAGTGACAGGTTTGGAACTATTAAAGCCCCATCAATATACAGAGTACGAAGAATTTGTGCTAAGCCATCCAATGGGCGGCATCACCCAATCCACACGGTGGCATCAGGTGAAAAGCAACTGGGGGCATGAGGTTATAGTTACCCGGGATGCCCAGGGTAACATCAATGGGGGTGTAAGCATTATTATACAAAAGGTGCCGCTTTTTGGCACCTCCTTGCTTTATGCACCTAGAGGACCGGTTTGTGATTTGCACAACACCCAGGTATTGGCTGATTTAAAAAAAGGTATCGACCAATTGGCAAAGGAGTACTCTGCCTATCTGTTTAAGATGGATCCAGATGTGCTTGCCGCAGATCAGCGGTTTGCATCCATTGCCAAGGGGATGGGCTTTCACAATATTCGAGGTGGCGACGGCTTTGACACCATCCAGGCACGGTTTAACTACCGGTTGTATCTGGAAGGGCGGGATGAAGATGCTGTATTTGCAGCACTTACCCAAAAAACCCGCTACAACATCCGGGTTGCCTTAAAACACGGTGTGGAAATTCGGGCGGTTGGTTCGGAATACCTGGATGACTTTATGCGTATTATGCACACAACCGGAGAACGGGACGGATTTACGGTACGTCCAAAGGCCTATTTTGAACGTATGTTATCGGCTTTGGGCCAACATTGCCGTTTGTATATGGCCTTTTATCAGGAACAACCGGTTTCCGGTGCTATCACCACCAACTATGCAGGAAAAACCTGTTACATTTACGGTGCGTCGGACAACCAACACCGCAACGTTATGCCCAATTATCTCATTCAGTGGGAGATGATCCGCTGGGCTATTCAAACCGGCTGCACTGTCTATGATTTCCAAGGAGTATCCGGCAACCTCAGTGAGGATCACCCGCTGTATGGATTGTATCGTTTCAAAAAGGGATTTAGCGGCACCCTGGATGAGTTGGCAGGCGAATTTGACTACCTGTACAAACCTGTCACCGCTAAACTCATCGACAAAGCCATTGACCTGAACGAGGCGCTACGACGCCTGAAAAGAAAGCTGGTAAAATAATGAATACTCCACTGCACACCGCCGCGGAACAATACCTGAACAGACAGGTTTCCCGTTTTCATATGCCGGGCCACAAAGGTGTGCCTTTGTCTGTGTTGGGAGAGGTAGCCAAGTACGATCTAACCGAGGTTATGGGATTGGACAGCTTGTATGAAGCTGAGGGCCCCATAGCCCAAACCGAAGCGGAGTACCGCACCTTGTATGGAACAGCAGGATCCTTTATCAGCGCAGGCGGTTCTACTCTGTGTATCCAGGCAATGCTGGCCTTGGCTGCCCCCCCAGGCAGCAAGGTTATTGCCACACGAGGGGTCCATGTTTCTGCTGTAAATGCCATGGCCCTTTTGGATCTGCATCCAGTGTGGTTACATCCTGAGCGTAGCTCCACCACCGGTTTAGCAGGGGCTACATCCCCCCAAATGCTGGAACAGCTGCTGCGAGCCAATCCAGACACTGCTTGTGTATATGTTACCAGCCCCACCTTTTTTGGCTGTATCAGCGATATTGGAGCCCTTTCTTCGGTGTGCCAGAGGTATAATGTGCCTTTGCTGGTGGACAATGCCCACGGTGCACATCTCAAGTTTTTACCCACCTCCTGCCACCCTATGGATTTGGGAGCGGATATTTGCTGCGACTCTTTGCACAAGGTGTTGCCTGTGCTAACTGGTGGCGCCATGCTGCATATTAAAAATCCCAGCTATCTTCCTCGCGCCAAGCAGATGATGGCTCTGTTTGGTTCCACCAGCCCCAGCTATCTCATTATGCTGTCCATCGACCTTGCCTTGGAGTACATACGACAAAAGCTACCGGAAGATTTGGTGCGGGTGTCCTCCCGTTTGTCCATAATTGCCACTAGGGCGCGAGAGCGGGGCTTTTTGCTGCCCCAGGGCTCTGTGGATCCAACCCGGCTCACCCTGGATTTTAGCAGTGTTGGGTATACAAGATCCGCTTTTCAGGAGCTTTTGCAGGAGTGCCGGATAGAGCCGGAGTATCTGGGTGGGCATATCTGTGTATTCATGGCCAGCGGGCAAACCTCTCACCGGGATTTTTCCCGGCTGCAGGCCATGGTGGAACAAAGCAAATGCCTTCCGCCATTAGAGCGCCCACCTATTGGAGAAATCCACCTACAATCCGCTTTGTCATTGCGGGAAGCTATGCTTACCCCTACAGAAACAATATCGGTAGAGCAAGGTGTAAATCGAATTGCCGGAGCCATGGTAACCCCCTGCCCCCCAGGCATTCCCCTTGTTATGGCTGGAGAGAAAATCAGCACCGAAATGGTTCGATTGTTAAAAATGTATGGCATATCCCAGGTAAATGTGGTAAAATAAGGATAAGAAGTACAACAATACTACTTGTGCTTAGACAAAAGTATAATCGGTATGCCCAAAGAACAGTTTTATTAGCAAAGAGACGAGGTGTATCCTTATGAAGCTTATTATGGCCATAGTATCAGGAGAGGATAGCTCCAAGGTATCCCGTGCCCTGACCAAAGCCGGCTTCTCGGTAACTAAGCTGGCTACCACCGGCGGATTTTTAATGTCCGGTAACACAACCTTTATTATTGGTACCGAAGACCAAAAGGTTTCCGAAGTGATGGAAATTATCAAGGGCAACTCCAAAACACGCAAACAAATGGTGCCCACCTCTGCATCTTATGGTGTAGGTATGTTTTCCTCCATGCCAGTTGAGGTACAGGTAGGTGGCGCTACTGTTTTTATTATGGATGTGGAGCAGTTTATAAAGCTATAGATGTATACATTACAGAACAACCAAAAAATATACAAGACGCTCGCCGATTACCTGCACGGCGGGCGTCTTCCCCATGCCCTGTTGTTGGAGGGCCCCCAAGGTTGCGGCAAACGCACCTTGGCTACCGAGATTGCCCAAGGCAGTCTCTGCACTGCTCCCCTTACCAATAGGCCCTGTGGCGAGTGCAGAGACTGTATAAAGGTAAGCAAAGGGGTACATCCAGATCTTTTATTGTATGGAGAAGATCAAAGCAGTAGCCGTTCTTTTCATATAGACTTGGTTCGGCAACTGCGGTCTGAGGCCTACATTCGCCCTAACGAAGGCCAATACAAAATATTTGTGCTGGAAAATGTGCAAAATATGACCATACAGGCACAAAACGCTCTGCTAAAAATTTTGGAGGAACCGCCAAAAAATGTGCACTTTGTGTTAACCTGCGAAAACAAAGCGTTGCTTTTGGAAACCATCCTCTCCCGTGTTATTGTGCTAACCGTTTTAGTACCAGATACCCAAGCCTGTATCGAAATTTTAGAAAAATTTAAGCCAGGGTTGGAACAAAATCAATATAGAATGGCGGCAGGGCAAGCGGATAATAGTGTAGGCAAAGCATTGGCTCTTCTGGAGGCACAATCAGAAAAGGATTCCCTATACCGGTATGGCCAGGAGGTTTTCACTGCTCTTTGTATTGGCAACGAGCTGGATGCCCTGTCTATACTCAGCCAATATGAGCGGGATCGAGCAGGACTTTTGCAACTTTTAGACGCTATGAAGGGTGTTGCTGTAGAACTTCTTGAAAAAAAACAGCTGCTCTCCCCTGAACTTAGCCGATTGGTTAATAGGGTAACACCCTTGCAGCTCATGCGGATTCTTGCTATAATAGAAGAGCTTGTTGCCGCATTGCAAGGCAATGTTGGTGGACTGCTGCTGGTAACGGCGGTCTGTTCCAAAATCAAGCTGGCACTTGCTGAAAGTTAACAGCCACCATATCGGCGGCTTAAAGGAGACTGCCATGGCAGAGATTATAGGTGTTCGCTTTAAGAATGTAGGAAAAATATATTATTTCGACCCATCCGGGCAAGAGATTGAAAAGTTTACCAAAGTAATTGTAGAAACTGCCCGAGGTGTGGAATGCGGCGAAGTGGTTGTACCCAACCGACATATTGACGATAAACAAATTCCTCAACCGCTAAAAAAGGTTGTGCGTATAGCAACCCAAGCCGATTTAGAGCAGATTGCGAAAAACAAGGAAAAGGAAGAACATGCCCTAAAGGTGTGCTCTGAAAAGATACACAAACACAAGCTGGATATGAAACTGATTGATGTGGAGTATACCTTTGATAACAATAAGATTCTGTTTTATTTCACAGCAGAAGGCCGTGTTGATTTCCGGGAACTGGTAAAAGATTTGGCTTCAGTGCTGAAAACCCGTATTGAACTGCGCCAAATTGGTGTCCGGGATGAGGCAAAAATGTTGGGCGGACTGGGGATTTGTGGCAGACCATTTTGTTGTTCCACCTTTTTGGGGGAATTTCAGCCTGTTTCCATTAAAATGGCAAAAGAGCAAGGACTATCTCTAAATCCCACCAAAATTTCTGGCACCTGTGGGCGGTTGATGTGCTGTTTAAAATACGAGCAGAATGCCTATGAAGATTTACTGCGCAATACCCCACGGCAAGGTAGCTATGTACAAACACCAGAGGGAAAAGGTATTATCGCCGAGGTAAGTTTGCTTACTGGCATGCTGAAGGTAGCATTGGAAAAAAACACCAACGGCACCACAACTGCCTTTCATAAAGACGATGTCCGTGTAATTAATGAAAATAAAAATAAAGGGGAACCTT
>CAYNCW010000185.1:0-6347 GCA_964395635.1 uncultured Oscillospiraceae bacterium | reverse complement strand
CGCGATTGAGTATTACCGGTATTTCACTGTCTACAAACAGCTCCTTGGACTCTACCACGTTTACAAATCCAACCGGAACCCCGATTATCAGTTTTGGACGCACTTTGTTTTCCTGTATCAGTTCCCACAGGCGTATCAATGCTGTAGGGGCATTGCCAACAGCGAAGATCGTCGGTTTTTCCAGCAATGCAGCTTTTTCCATGGAAACCGCTGCTCTAGTTACCTGTCGCTCTTTGGCCTTTTGGGCTACATCAGTATCTGCCATAAAGCAGTGCACCTTGCCCCCCAACTGCCCCAAAATGTGTTTATTGATACCTGCCGCCGCCATATTGGTATCACAGACAATGTCCGCCCCGGAACGCAGTGCCTCCAACCCTGTTTCCACCACACCTTTGGAAAAATACATGGTATCCAGGTATTCAAAATCAGCGGTGGTGTGAATCACTCGTTTTATAATGGGTGCCTGACACGGCTTTACCGTTTTATCTCCCATTAACTCTTCTATAATAGAAAAGCTGCGCTGTTCTATGGCTTCTGGGGGCAAAATCGTGATGGACATGAAACGCCTCCTTTTTTCAGTTATTAGGATCCTTCAATAATATCCATGATTTTCTGCATCTCTAAAGATGCTTCCAGTTCATCTGCCATCAAATTGTATTGCTGCTCCCGGTAAGCATTTGTGTGAATCGCCTTTACGTTGTCGGCGCGGAGGCCTTTTGTTTCCATCAGTGCTACAACTATTTTACGGCAAACCTCTGGGGCATCCAAAATACCGTGGGCATAGGTTCCATAAATGTTACCGTTACAAGCACCCTGCAACTGGGTTTCACCTTGGGGCATATCCATGGCTGCAAAGGGATGCTCCACCTGCCCGGTGGTTTTTCCCATATGTATTTCATATCCCTCAAACTGTTCCCCGGAAAGTGAGGAAAAAATACCGGGAACAGTGCAGATCGTGCCACTTACCTGGGCACGAACCTTCTGTGGATAAAACACCGTCTTGGTAGGCAATAGACCCAGTCCTGCTATTTCCCCACCCTCTTCCATACCATCCGGATCACTGAGATGCTCGCCCAGCATCTGGTATCCGCCGCAGATACCCAAAATTGGTTTGCCAGCACCTGCATAAGCAAGAATCCGTGCTTCCATACCGCTGTTGCGCAGCCACTCCATATCCCCCATAGTGTTTTTGGTGCCGGGAATAATCACAAGGTCAGGTGCGCCAAACCGGTTGGGGGAATCCACATATCGCAACCCCACCTCTTCCATAGCAGCCAGGGGAGAAAAGTCCGTAAAGTTGGACAACCGGGGCAGACGTATCACCGCCACATCCAATACCCCGCCAGATTTGTTTACCAAACGGTGAGAAAGGCTATCCTCGTCGTCCACATCAATATCCATATAGGGTATTACCCCCAGCACTGGTTTGCGCACAATCCCCTCCAACATGGAAAGGCCAGGCTTTAAGATCTCTGGGTCCCCCCGAAACTTATTGATGAGAATACCCCGGATGTGGGCACGTTCCCATGGCTGCAAAAGCTGGCAGGTTCCTGCAATGGAAGCAAATACACCGCCAGGGTTTATATCCCCCACCAGCAATACCGGTGCCCCCACCATCTTTGCCATGCCCATATTCACAATATCCTCTTGGCGCAGATTGATTTCCGCCGGAGAACCCGCACCTTCCAACACAATAATGTCGTATTCGCTGGCCAGAGAGTCATAGGCATCCTTGACAAGCGGGAGCAGCGTTTTTTTGCGGGCAAAGTATTCGGCAGCGGACATGTTCCCTACAATCTCTCCGTTTACAATAACCTGGGATCCAACATTGGAGCTGGGTTTTAACAGGATGGGGTTCATGCGCACATCAGGGTCTATCCCGGCACACTGAGCCTGCATTACCTGGGCGCGACCCATTTCCAGACCATCCTTGGTGATAAAGGAATTGAGTGCCATATTTTGGGATTTAAAGGGTGCCACACGGTAACCCTTTCGGCTGAGTATACGGCAAAGCCCAGCAGTTATCAGGCTTTTGCCTGCTCCAGATGTAGTTCCCTGTATCATTATACTTTTGGCCATGGCAACAACTCCCCTTTATTTTTAAGAATCCTTACTGTCATTTTCCTTTGGCTTGGGATAATTTTGTAACAACAAATCCACCGCTTTGGTTCCATCCAGGATTCCAAAGTCACCAAATACCTTAGATCCCTTTACATACAGCCAAAAATTTACCGGTTCCTCAGTGTGCCCCGCTGTTTTGCATAAGGCTACATGGTCACAGGTGAGCATCACCCGGGCACCTTGTTCCAAGCCTTCTAATAGGGGCTTCAAAAACTCGCTGTCCAATTTGCGGATAAAATTTGCTTTTTCCACCGGGTCTTGACGATGTGTTGCTTCATCCGAGCCGCCTATATGTACAACAACAAAGTCCTTGGTTTTTGCAAGAGCCAAGGTTGCTGCCACCTTGGCAGGCAGATCGGTATCTGTATCTCCGGTACAGGTGGGCAATGTGGGACACTCCATTCCCATGGCAATACCTATGCCTATAGGCGCATCGGTTTTGCTTACCATACCGCCAGTTTTGCCTCCGTGTAGTGATGCAAAGGACGGCAACTCCCCTTTTACCGCCGCTCCCCAGTTCAGCACTGTGTATGGCCGGTGCAGCTCCAATTGCTTGCGGGAAAAGTCAGCCAGCTTATCTGCCAGTAGATTGCCTTTGGGCAAAAGGCTTTCAAAGTCTTCCCCTGCATGTTGATGAGGTACAGACATTTTCAGATCCTGGAGATTTTGTCGTCCACCGGCAATTTTTTGCAGACTTTTATAGCTGCCTACGGGAGTAACAGTGGTTCCTTCATCTGCTGCCACAGCATCCCGCAGCAGTTTGGCCATTTCTGGCGGTGCACTACAACACGGAACAGCCAGGCGCCCCTTTTCATCAACCTGGACAAAGTTGCATCGCATAATGATATCATCCTCCCCTACGTCCAGCCCCAAAGCCAACGCTTCGATATAGGAACGACCGGAGGGTATATCCTTCGGCTCTACGCCCAACATGGTGAGCACACAGGTTTGGGTATCCGCTTCAAACCCAGGCGGTGTTGTAACTAGCCGCCCTGTACGGGAGGATTCTTCGATTGTGCGAAAGGTCTCTTGTTTGCCGCTGTCATAGGGGGTTTTTCCCTCCAGCTGGGGGTAGGCAATATCTTGCATACCATCCAAAATAACCATTACACTTTGCATTGCTGTGTCTCCTTTATGGCACCCAATAGTGCAGTATTTTCCCAATGGCTACGCACCGCCACACGGTAATAGCCAGGTGTTAGCTGGTGGTAATTGCTGCAATCCCGTATAATAATTCCGTTGTCCAGCAGCTGTTCCGCCAGGTGAACAGTATCGCTGTAAAACAGTATATAGTTTGCAACCGACGGAAATACCTGTACACCCAAATCCGCCAAACCTTGGGCAAGAAATGCCCGCTGTCTGGTCACAAAATCCACTGTGCGCGCAACATAGCTTCTTTCTCCTGCCGCTGCAATTCCGCATAGCTGGGCAGGAACCGAAACGCTCCAGGGTGGGCCCGCTTTGCTCATTCTTGCCAAAATGTCCATGTCGCTGCACAGCGCATAACCCAGCCTAAGGCCCGGCATGGCAAACAGCTTGGTAAATGCACGAAGGATAATCAGGTTAGGAAAGGAA
Source organism: uncultured Oscillospiraceae bacterium (assembly GCA_964395635.1). GTDB lineage: Bacteria > Bacillota > Clostridia > Oscillospirales > Ruminococcaceae > WRAV01. Next base: position 2,651 of record CAYNCW010000185.1, on the reverse strand, counting down.
GACAACAATCGTTTGAGGGATCGGTCTTCTCCATCCTCCACAAAATCCAAAAAACACTCATCCACAACCAGTGTAGCACCAGACTCTAGGCAGGAACGCAGAATGTTCCGCAAAAGCACCTGATCCATCAGCATTCCTGTGGGGTTGTTGGGGTTACATAAAAACACCATATCTACCAGAGGTAGTGGGAGAATGTTTTTCTCCACTGCGAAATTGTTAGCTGAGGTTAACCTATGGAGATGTATCTGACAACCAACCTGTTGTAGAGCCAATTCATATTCCGCAAAGGTTGGCGCCAACAGCAGTGCACGTTTTGGCTTTAGGGCAAAGGCTATGCGAAAGATAAGCTCAGCTGCACCGTTACCACAAAGGATATGGGAAATGGGAACTCCTTCAAACTCAGCCAAAGCTGCTTTTAACACACGGCATTGGTGATCCGGGTAATGCAGGCAGTGAGGTGCACAGGATTCCAGAGCGGCCACTGCACTTTTAGGCATTCCAAGGGGATTTATATTTGCTGAAAAATCTAAAAATTCGCCCAGGGGATCCTTTTCTCGGTATGTAAGGATATCGCCACCATGAATCAGCTCCTGAAATCTGGACATAAACCAAACTCCTTTAATTCTTTTTTGGTGCAATTCCCAATAGTAAAATACTTGGAATGGTCAGACCTATATGTATTTCCATAATACCATCATAACTGCAGCTTTGCAAAGGGTAAATAGACAAAAGCACAGAATAGAGGTTATGAACATAAGCTTATTTACCATAGGAATATCTTGTTTATCTGCCATACGCAGGTTATCCCCGATAGTGGGCTTGTGATATACCTTACCGAAGTATACCGCATCTCCTCCCAATTGGATGCCCAGCGCACCGGCAACAGCCGATTCGGTTTGGGCACTGTTTGGGCTGGCATGGCAGCGTTTGTCCCTGCGCCAAATGCGCCAGCTATTTTGCACACTGCAACCCAGTAGTCCGGCAGACAACACCATACCTAAAGCTGCAATACGGGCAGGCAGCCAGTTAAACAAATCGTCCAGCTTAGCAGATGCCCTGCCAAAATACAAATATTGCTGATTTTTGTATCCCACCATCGAATCCAGAGTGTTTACTGCTTTATAACACCATCCTGCCGCTGCTCCCCAAATCACCGTGTACAGCATTGGGGCAATTACCCCATCACAGGTGTTTTCCGCCACCGTTTCCACACTGGCCCGCACAATATCCCCTGGCTCCAGGGTCTGGGTTTCCCGTCCCACTATCCTGGAAAGGGCTGTTCTGGCAGCGGGGAGATCCTCTTGTGCCAGCGCCTTATAAACAGCCATGCTCTCATCCTGCAAAGAACGGGTGGCAAACAAAAAGTAACACAGAATGGTCTCTACAAACAGCCACAACCCAACATTCACAAATGCTGCCAACGCAGAAATAGCAAAAACAGCCATCAATGTGAGCCCAGGAACCAAAACAGCCAATATACGACCAGCCGCCAGCTCTCCACCAGGTGTTTTCAGAAAAATGCGGCGCAGCGGTGGCTCCAACCAGGCAATCAGACTGCCTATAAAACGCACCGGGTGATACAACCAATGGGGATCCCCCAAGAAAACATCCAACAGCAATCCCATAGCAACAGGGCCTAAGGCATATACAATTCCCATCAATTTTCTATCCTCCGCACAAGGCTGGATGCTTTGGATTTGGGATCCACCGACAACACATACCCGTGGCCAGGAGGACAAATCCAAAGGTGCCGTTCTTGCTGTACATCCACAAACTGCCCCATAATAGACATCATTGTACCACCGTGGCATAGAACTGCGGCATAGCCCACTCTACCGGTGTCCATAGCATTAACCAGAATGAAATATGCAGTTTTACAGCGAAAATCCATCTCTTCCAGGCTTTCGCCCTCCGGAAATACCATGCTGTCAGCGGTCATGCCCCAGCGGCTGTACCCGGGTATACTGGTAATCTCCTGGTGGCTGAGGCCATCAAAACGGCCAAAATCCCGTTCCCGCAAATTCGGCTCCAGCTGGGGCTTATGATCAGGATAGATGAACTTGGCTGTTTGTATACAGCGGATCATAGGGCTGGAAAACACCATATCCACCGGCGGGTACATTCTTTTTTTTACATAAGACTGAATTTCCTCTCTACCTTCGGTACACAAGGGCTGATCCAGTCTGCCCACATACGCCTTGTATAGGTTACCAATGGTTCGACCATGGCGTATCAGCGCAATGTGCATGCATTCTCCCCTTTCAGCCGCAGCGGTATACCGCAGGTGATGCGTTCAACAATATCTGCCTGTTTAGCCAATGCACAGCATAAATTGCCGGTTTCCTCTCTCCAACGGCGTTCCAGTGGATCTAAGGGAATTACCCCTGCTCCTATTTCATCGCAGATAATCATCCAATTTTCTCGGTGCATCAAACCTTCCAGTATAAAGGGAATGGGATCCTTTCCATCCTGGAGCAGCTGTAAAACCAACAGATGCAGCCCGGTGTATGCCTCTGCTTCCCATATATGTTGTGACAACAATTGACCACAATAATAAAATGAATTTTTTGCTAGGTTGTACTGCATTTCTGCATATTGGCGTTTGCCTTGAGAAGCAGCGCCTACCAATAGTATTTTCATCCACCTACCCC
>CAYNCW010000184.1:0-6375 GCA_964395635.1 uncultured Oscillospiraceae bacterium | reverse complement strand
GTAATACTAGCAGAAAACGTTGAAGAGGAAAAGAACCTTCCTATCCTTTCCCCAGAGAGGGTGCGCACAAGCTGAAAGCGCACCTGGAAAGTGAATGTTCCTTACCACCTCGGAGTGGATGTGTGGCCAGAATGGCAAAAGCATCCCGCCTGCCCGGCGTTATCGGGAGAATGAGTGGCCCTGCCTGTTCACTGGTAGGTGCAATTTGGGTGGAATCGTGGAGCAATGCTTCGTCCCATTATATTGGGACGGGGTTTTTTTATTTTGGATCGCCGGAATATTGGAGGAATGAATATGCTGCAAATTACATTAAAGGACAATGTGGTGAAAGAATTTGCCCCAGAAACAACTGTTGCAGATGTAGCAAAAGAATTGGGTGCAGGGCTTTATAAAGCTGCCTGCTGTGGCAAGGTGGACGGAGAAGTGGTGGATCTGCGCACTCCCCTCACCGCCAACTGCACTTTGGCTATCTGTACCTTTGCGGATGAAGAGGGCAAAAAGGCGTTTTGGCATACAGCCAGCCATGTTTTGGCTCAGGCGGTAAAACGGCTGTATCCCAACGCCAAGTTTGCCATTGGCCCGGCCATTGACAACGGATTTTACTATGATTTTGATGTGGAAACCCCTTTTACCAGTGAAGATCTTGAAAAGATAGAAAAGGAAATGGCCAAGATTGTAAAGGAAAATTTGGCTATTGAGCAGTTTTCTCTGCCGGCTGCAGAGGCCATTGCCCTGATGGAGCAAGAACCGTATAAGGTAGAGCTTATTGAAGAACATGCAGCCAAGGGGGAGGCAATTAGCTTTTATAGGCAAGGGGAATTTACCGACCTTTGTGCAGGCCCCCATCTTATGACTACCGGTGGGATTAAGGCCATCAAGCTGCTCTCAGCTACCGGTGCTTACTGGAGAGGCAGTGAAAAGAACAAAATGCTCTGCCGTATCTACGGAACGGCCTATCCCAAAGCATCCGAGCTGGAGGCCTACCTGAATATGCTGGAAGAGGCCAAAAAGCGGGATCACCGCAAACTGGGCAAAGAACTGGAACTGTTTTTGATGATGGAGGAAGGTCCTGGATTTCCCTTCTTCCTGCCCAAGGGTATGGTGGTAAAAAATCTGCTGGTTGACTATTGGCGTCAACTCCACAGAGAAGCCGGGTATGAGGAAATCTCCACCCCCATCATTCTCAACCGGGCGCTGTGGGAACGAAGCGGCCACTGGTACCACTACCAAGACAACATGTACACCACCACTATTGACGAGATGGACTTTTCCATAAAACCAATGAACTGCCCAGGCAGCATATTGCTTTATGGATCCAAGATGCGCTCCTATAGGGATCTGCCTATCCGTTCCGCCGAGCTTGGTATTGTTCACCGCCACGAACTGTCCGGTGCGCTCCATGGCCTGATGCGGGTACGCTGCTTTACCCAGGACGATGCCCACATCTATCTCACCAGAGAGCACATTCTGGACGAAATCAAAGGGGTTATCCGTCTGTTGGACAAAATCTATACCACTTTTGGTTTTAGCTACCATATCGAGCTTTCCACACAGCCCGAAGACTCCATGGGTGCCAAGGAAGATTGGGATATCGCCACCGAGGCACTGCGCAGTGCAGTAACAGATCTGGGTTATGACTACATCCTAAACGAAGGGGACGGCGCATTCTACGGGCCTAAGCTTGACTTCCACCTCAGCGACTGCCTTGGCAGAACCTGGCAGTGTGGCACCATTCAGCTGGACTTCCAGATGCCGGAACGGTTTGATTTGGAATACACTGGCGCCGACAACCAGAAACATCGCCCCATCATGATTCACCGCACTGCCTACGGCAGCCTGGAGCGGTTCTTGGGCATCTTAATCGAGCACTTTGCCGGAGCATTCCCCATGTGGCTGGCGCCGGTTCAGGTGGCGGTTATGCCCATTGGCGACCGCCAGCTGGAGTATGCAAGGTCGGTAGCTGCCAAGTTGGAGCAAAACGGCATCCGCTTTATTATTGACGACCGCAACGAGAAGATAGGCTACAAAATCCGGGAACACCAGATGCAAAAGGTGCCCTATATGCTGGTTATCGGGGACAAAGAAGTGGAAAGCGGAGAGGTTGCAGTTCGCTCCTACAAAAACGGCGACCAGGGCGCAGTGTCCATTAATGCCTTTATTGACAAAGCCTTGGAAGAGATTCGCACAAAATCCAACGCGGCTGTGTAGCGCACAACACCAGAATATTGCATTTTAGCAGGTTATTTGGTATACTATAAAACGCTAAAATTAAAAAAGAAAGGAGGAGGCAAATGAATTTTCACAACGTAGCATTTGAATCCTCCTTTGGCCTACCCAATCAGCTACCCAAATCGGATTTTATAGAGATTGCCTTTTCCGGCCGGTCCAATGTGGGAAAAAGCTCGATGATTAACAAGCTTTTTAACCGCAAACAGCTAGCCCGGGTGAGTTCGATGCCGGGAAAAACCTCTACCATCAACTTCTTTCGGTTGGAAGATGTGCGTTTTGTGGATCTGCCGGGGTATGGGTACGCCAAGGTGTCAAAAAACGAAAAGCTTCGCTGGGCTAAGCTAATGGAAGGCTATTTTTCCCAAGAAAGAAACCTACAGCTGGTATTTCAGCTTATCGATATCCGCCATCCGCCCACCAAAGACGATATGGACATGATCCATTTTCTGGTGGAAGGGGAATACCCTTTTGTGTTGGTGCTGACCAAACGGGATAAGCTGAGCAAAACACAACTTGCACAGCGTTTAGAAGCACTGCGTCAGGAGATACCCTGGGCGGAGGATATTACCATGATACCCTTTTCTGCACAAACTGGCGAGGGTGTGGAGGAGATCAAGGCAATTGTGGAAGAATTGGTAGCAGAGGATCAGAAAACCGGCGAATAAAGGAGGACAATATGTTCGTATCGGATTGTTTGCATGTCAATGAGGTTGGACATCTTACTATAGGAAATCGGGATACAGTGGAGCTTGCACAAACCTTCGGAACCCCGCTGTTTGTTATGGATGAAGATCAAATACGTGAAAACTGCCGGAAGTACAAAACATCTATGGATAGTTTTTACGGCGGCAGAGGCTTGGTAGCCTTTGCCAGCAAGGCGTTTCTTTGCAAAGCCATCTGCGCTATTGTGGAGGAAGAAGGTCTAGGCTTGGATGTTGTGTCCGGTGGAGAGTTGCACACAGCCATTAGTGCTGGTTTTCCTGCCCAGCGCATCTTGTTCCACGGCAACAACAAAACAACCGAGGAGCTGGCATATGCTTTGCAGTGCAAAGTGGGTCGCATTGTGGTGGACAACGTCTTTGAGCTGGAGATGCTCAACCAAATGGCCGAAGCAGCAGGAGTTATCCAGCGAATCCAGTTCCGGATTAAGCCGGGCATTGATGCACACACCCACGATTTTGTGCAGACTGGACAGATAGACTCCAAGTTTGGATTTGCCCTGGAAACAGGGGAGGCTATGAAAGCTGTGGAAGCAGCTATGACCATGAAGAACCTGTATCTGGGTGGGCTTCACTGCCACATTGGTTCCCAGATTTTTGAAATAGAGCCCTTCCAAATGGCGGCAAGCACCATGCTGGGCTTTATGGCGCAGATAAAGGAAAAACTGGGTTTTGTGGTTGAGGAGTTAAACCTGGGTGGCGGATTTGGTATCCAGTATATTCCACAAGACGACCCGGTAGCATACGACGAATATATGATGAAGGTTTCCAAAACCGTTAAAGAGACCTGTGAGAAGCTGGGACTGGAAACACCCTTTATTCTGCTGGAACCAGGTCGATCCATTGTGGGCTCTGCCGGTATTACCTTGTATAAGGTGGGTGGACTTAAGGAGATTCCAGGTGTTCGCACCTACCTGTCGGTGGATGGCGGTATGGCAGACAATCCCCGGTACGCACTGTATGGCTCCCAATATGAGATGCTTATCGCCAACAAGGCAGAGGAAGCAAAAGAACACCGCTATACTGTTGCAGGCAAATGCTGTGAAAGCGGAGATCTGTTGGGTAAAGACATTATGCTGCAAGAGGCAGCAGTGGGTGACACTCTGGCTGTGTTGGCTACCGGTGCATACAATTACTCTATGGCCTCTAACTATAACCGGCTGCCAAAACCGGCGGTTGTTTTCGTTAAAGGGGAAGACGCCAAAGTGGTTGTACGCAGAGAAACCTATGATGATATGATAGCAAAGGATTTGTAATACAGGACTGTTGTCTTAGATTTACCCGCCTGTGTATAGCTGCCTAAGGGTGGCTTAGCACAGGCGGTGTTTGTGTAGAGAGGACAAAATTGCTCAGAAAACAGCAGTTTCGTTTGCTAAAGCTTTACACTGATGTATTTTCGTGGTACACTACTTTATATACAGGAATTGTAGCGGAGGGATTGTTATGAATCCAAAATTAAAGGAAATGGATTTAAGTTGTTTATTTGAAGCAATACTGAGTTTAAAAACCCCGGAGGAGTGCTATGCCTTTTTTGAGGATTTGTGCACCGTTCCAGAACTTAAGGCGCTCTCGCAGCGGCTAGAAGTGGCCAAAATGCTCAACGAACACAAGGTATACAGCGATATTGTTGCCAAAACCGGAGCCAGCACAGCCACCATCAGCCGGGTTAACCGCTCGCTGAGCTATGGCAGTGACGGCTATAAAATTGTGTTTGAAAGGCTGGGAAAATGAGCGAATATACTGCTTTCGCCCAGTATTACGATCAACTGACAGCAAACATTGATTACGCCGCGCGGGCGGCGTTTTTTGCGGGGCTCATCCGCCGACATTATCATAAGGCAGAGCTGCTGTTGGACTTGGCATGTGGTACAGGCAGCTTGTCTTTGGAGCTTGCCGCGCTGGGATTTGATGTGATTGGTGCGGATGCTTCTAGGGAAATGTTGTCTGTGGCGTTACAAAAAGTGGGGGATAGCCCCCACAGCATTCTCTTTCTCTGCCAATCCATGCAGGCGCTGGATCTGTATGGCACGGTGGATGCAGTTGTATGTGCTCTGGACAGCCTTAACCATCTTCCTGATGATACAGCGCTGGGCCGGGCTTTGGATCGGGTGGCGCTGTTTTTAAATCCAGGAGGTGTGTTTGTATTTGATGTAAACACAGCCTACAAACATCGCCAAATACTGGCCAACAACACCTTTGTCTATGATCTGGAGGATATCTACTGCGTTTGGCAAAACACCCTTACCCAGCCTATGGATGTTGTAGAGATTGCCTTGGATTTTTTTGAAAAGCAAGAGAATGGCCTTTATAGCCGAAGCAGTACTTGTTTTAGGGAACGGATCTTTCCCCCGGCAGTATTGGAAGATATGCTGCGGCAAAGAGGCTTTGATATATTGGATGTATATGGAGACGATGGTCTCGATTCACCGCAAGACTATACACAGCGGCTGATTTATGTTACAAGAAAAGAGGAACCAAAGGATGGGTAAATATATACGGGCTCTGGCCAAGGTGGATGACGTGGTGTGTTATGCAGTAGACACCACCGATATTGTTGCCAGAGCAGAGCAAATTCACGTCACCTCGGCAACTGCCACAGCTGCATTGGGGCGGCTGCTGACTGCAGCATGTTTGATGGGCAGCCAGATGAAGGGGGAGAAGGATTCTCTAACTTTGCGGCTCAACGGCAAGGGACCGGCAGGGTCTTTGATTGCGGTGTCGGACTCTCAGGGCAATGTGCGAGGCTATGTGGAGAATCCGGTGGTGGAAATCCCACTAAACCAGTATGGTAAACTGGATGTTGCTGGGGCAGTGGGAAAAGACGGATCCTTGTATGTCATGCGGGATCTGGGATTTGGGGAACCGTATATTGGTCAGACCCCTATTGTGTCTGGGGAAATAGCCGAAGACATAACCCACTACTATGCTGCCAGTGAACAAATTCCCACTGTATGTGCTTTGGGTGTTCTGGTAAATCCTGAATTGACTGTAAAGAGTGCAGGCGGAATTTTGGTGCAATTGCTGCCTGGCGCTGGGGAGGAAACCATTGCAAAGCTGGAAGAAAATATCAACGCCCTTCCCCCTGTAACACAGATGCTATCCGAAGGTAAAACACCAGAGGATATGGCCAATCTGGTTTTGGCTGGATTTGAGCCGGAAATTGTGGAAAGGCGCACAGTATCCTATCTATGCAACTGCACCAGAGAGCGGGTTGAAAAGGCGCTACTTAGCTTGGGCCGAGAAGAGCTGGAGAATATGGCAGCCGAACAACCTGTTACTGAGGTAGATTGCCATTTTTGCCCTAAAAAATATCGGTTTTCTCCTGAGGAAATTCGCAAGCTGGCACAAAATTGACACTTGGGAAAGGACAAGGTAACGTATGCATTTGTTTGTGCGGGATAAAGGCTTTTACAGCCGCCTAGCACTG
>CAYNCW010000183.1:0-6380 GCA_964395635.1 uncultured Oscillospiraceae bacterium | reverse complement strand
TACTATGAATTCATTACTGCTTATTCTAATCAAGTATGTGCCAATGGGCATATGTTCAAGGCAAATACATGGTGATTATCAGTGTCGTCCATATACTCATCACTTTTGTCTCCCTTTAAAAAATGCCATCCGCTATCCAGCTGATTCGGAAGCGGTTTATCTCGAAACATATACCCAACCTTTCAGCCTTCGTCTATAATCCAGATCTTGTATGTGTAGCGCATACGCCGTACCTTAACAGTTAAGACTTAATCTATTTTTTATTGTACATGGGTCTTTACGAGGAGTCAAGTATCCGCTTTACTCGAAAATGGACCAATGTCTATAGAATTATAGATTAAGTCTTCAATAGTAGTGGAGTGGTGTAAATGATCGTGGTATAGCAAAAGCCGTCATTCCACGGCAATGGAATGACGGCTTGCAAAACCCTGGGGTTGTGGTAATCCAGCAAGATACAGCATATACATTCCCTCCTTCTAAATTTCAATGAAAACACCATCCACAGAGTTATCTGCGGGTGGTGTTTTCATTGGTATTGATAATGATGGGTAGACTATTTATTACACTAGCGCAATGGATATGGATATTGAAGCAAAGCATATTCCGGCAGGAAAAAGCGACGTGAAAATATACTATTTTTGTAATACCAAAAATTATTTTAGCATCTGATCATTCTCAAAAAATCCCTGCCAAGGGTCATGGCTACCAATCCTTTTCAGCGCTTCCGTCATAGTAATGCCATCGGGTGCAATGGTGTCCAACTCACTCCACCCAATCGGCATAGACACCCGCGCGCCCTCTCTGGCCCGCAGGGAATACGGTGCAATACTGGTAGCACCTCTGCCGTTGCGAACCCAATCAATGAATATTTTATTGGTTCTCTTTTGTTTTCGCATATTACTGGTGTAACGATCCCGCCACTTCTGCTCCATCACCTGGGCAACCTGTTTGGAAAAGCTGTGAAACACATCCCAGGGAACAGAAGGCTTTAGCGGAACAACCACATGATACCCCTTACCACCACTGGTTTTGAGGTATGATTTCAGCGAAAGCTCACCGAGAATGCTCATTAGATCTTTGACACCTTGTCGAACTGTATCGATATCCATCCCCTCATCGGGATCGAGGTCGAACACCATGATGTCCGGTTGCTCAAGCGAATCCACTCGGCTGCCCCAAGTGTGAAATTCCAGTGTTCCCATTTGCGCTTCGGACACAAGCCCCGCAACGTTTTCAATATAGAAGTACTCTTTGGTTTCTCCATCGCTATTGGCTACAGGGATGGTAACAATCGCTTTGCTGTCTGCACCGGGATGCTTCTTAAAAAAACAAGACTTTGAGGCTCCGCCGGGGCAACGCACCGCACTAATTACACGGTGGCTCACATAGGGTAGCATCCGCTGGGCTACCTGCACATAATAGCGTACCACATCCGCTTTGGTGACGGTTGGGTTGTCAAATAGCACCTTGTCGGGGCTGGTGATCTTGATTCCCTCAATAATCAGTTGGTTGTCGCTTGCTTTTGCAGGTGTTTTGGTTCCTTTAAAGCGGTGGCACATGGTTTCCTCTAACCTTTCCTTTTTCATTGCACGGGGATCGCAATCGTTACGCAAGCCCTTATAGCTTGGATGCCGCAGCAGCCCCTCGTTAGTCCATTCGGTGAACTGGACTTCTGCCACAAGCATTGGCTGTAACCATGTAAAATCTTCATTTGATTTAGGCTTTGGTGCAGGAACAAACGCAGATTCCAAACTCATGATTTCCTGAAATTTTGATTGCAGCTCTTTTATGGTTGTTTGATTGAACCCTGTGCCAACCCTACCGACATACTGTAAATCCTCTCCCTCATAAAGCCCTAGCAGCAGCGAGCTAATACCGCTTGCTTTTTTGTCGGAAAGGGTGAAGCCTCCGATCACAAACGCCTGGCGCTTGGCACATTTGAGCTTAATCCAATCACCGTTTCTCGTTCCACTATAAAGAGAGTCAGCTTTTTTGCCGATAATGCCTTCTAAATTTGCAGCACAAGCCGCGGCAAAGCTTTGTTCGCCGTTGCCGCTGATGTGGGTGCTATAATATAAGCATTTGGGCAGATTCTGCATCAGCAATTGCAGCTTTTCTTTGCGCTGGGTTAAGGGAGACGTGCGCAAATCTTCGCCATTCAGTGCCAGCAAATCAAAGACGATGTAGGTAGGGCTTTTACCTCTGGGGCTGCGTAGATGATTTTGTAGTGCCTGAAAATCGGTTTTACCCTGCTCGTCGGTCATGGTCATCTCACCGTCCAGCACCATTGCCCTGCCTGCTGCCCAATCAGTTAGCGCAGTGACGATACCATAAAACTTGTTTGTGTAGTCATTGATGCCCCGGCTCACAAGCCTGACGCTATTGGCTTCAATGTATGCCACAATCCTATAGCCGTCGTATTTTAACTCGTAGAGCCAGTCACCAATCTTGGGGATGACGGTCACCAGCTTGGCAAGCTGCACAGGAGTGCTGTCAAAAGGATTTCTTACAAACTTACCCTCTGTACCCGCTTCAATTTCTGCCATAGTACGTCCGGTGCGGATGCTGGTGTTAAACTGCGAAATCTCATCTTCTGTGCCTGCGTATTCGTCACGTTCTTTGAGCAGCAGCCAGTTGTCGTTTTTTTCGTCCGCTTTTGCTTTCATCCGCACAAGCGCCCATTTGCCTTTAAGCCGCTTGCCGTGCAGCACAAACTTAAGGGAACCACTTGTGAGCCCATCGCCAACATTGCCGTAGGGCTCCCAAATTCCCTCATCCCAAATCATCACTGTCCCGCCTCCGTATTCCCCCTTGGGAATTGTTCCCTCAAAGTTGCGGTATTCCAGTGGATGTGGCTCTACTTCCACTGCCAGCCGCTTATCTCGGGTATGGTAGGACGGTCCTTTCGGCACCGCCCAGCTGAGCAGTGCGCCATCCCATTCCAGCCGAAAGTCGTAATGCTCCCTGCGTGCCATATGATGCTGCACCACAAAGCGAAGAAAACCCCCAGGCTCTGCGCTTTCGCCTTGCGGCTCGGGGGTTTTACCAAAGTCTCTTTTTTGGTAGTACTCACTTAGTTTCTCGGGCATATTGGTCACGCCAGCTCTTTTTCTTTTTGCGCTTTTTCCACACTTGCTTTGAGTGCCTCCATAATATCAATCACCTTTCCGGTTGCTTCCGATTCCGGCGCAACAACTTCCTTGCCGGAGATTTTTGTTTCAATCAGCGCCCGTAGCTTGGCTTGATACTCATCCTTGTACTGAGAAGGATCAAACGGTGTATCCATCGAGTTGATCAGCAGCTTTGCCATATTGAGCTCCGCTTCGTTTACAGCAGATTTGGTATAGGGCTTTTGCAGCTCCTTGATGTCCTCGGCATAATGCATGGTGGAAATTAGTACACCGTCCTCCCGGGGGATAATCGCCATCAGCGTATCCTTTGTACCCATGACCGTTTTGCCAATAGCGATTTTTTGCTCAGCCATCAGAGCAGACCGCAAGAGTTCAAAGGCTTTTTCGCCACCGGGCTGGGGTGCAGCCTGATAGGTTTTGTCGTAGTAGACAGGGGAAATTTGATTCAGCTGTGCAAAGTGCAGAATCTGAATGGATTTTTCTTTTTCGGTTTTGATTTTTTCAATTTCCTCGTCAGTCACAACAACATACTGATCCTTATCGTATTCATAGCCCTTTACAATATCATCAGATTTAATCTCCTGCCCACAGTGACCGCAGGTTTTCTTGTAGCGTATGCGGCTGTTATCCTCTTTGTGCAGTTGGTTAAAGTGGATGTCGTTGTCTTGGGTTGCGGTGTACATAGCAATTGGGATTGCCACCATTCCAAATGTGATAACCGATTTGCGTGATACCATATAAATCACCTCTGGAAATAGTGTTTCCAGAGGTGTATCAAGTATCCGCTTATTGTGCTGACCTGAATTTACGCAAAACTTTAACACTCCTCGCAGATGATACCAGAAATCCTTGCCGAAAGGACCTTTCTGTTGGTTTGATAAACTATTTGTTGTTCTAAGTTGGAGCAGATTTGCTTTGAGAGTTCTGCGGTGAAGCATTACTATCTCTTAATTTCTTGTCTATATATCTCTCAATAATTGGCACATACAGATCCGGTATTTCTTTACAGGTCGCTACATATCGTTCCATTTCGTCTTCACTGTAGGAATTATAGATGTAGCCATCAACATATACCAATTTGTTTTGAATAAATCAAATTGCTTTATGTATACCTAATGGGGAGTTTTCAAAAAAAAGCGCAATTTCACTTATTTGCCCTGTAAGCCAATCTGTTTTATAAATAAAGGTTTTGTCTTGGGATGTACTAATTTGTTCTAAAGCCCTACAAAAACTATCCTCGGTAACATCACGGTTGTTGATCATTACGGTTGTAATTTTGCCTTCTGTGGTAACTTGGTATCCTTCTCTCACATAGAGTTGTTGATAAAGCCAACTTTCTAAAACTACCGCATTTAATTCATCGTCACCAACTACCCGGTGAAGGTTGACTCCGTCCTTTGTCTTTGCAATAATCGCCCCTTCTTTATATTTAAAAGAAGATGCGACATATATAACTCTCTATCGGATATGCAGACGAGAACAGAAGTTCCAGCGATCGTCATGCTCAAACACGTAAACCATTAGCTGACATGGTAGTATACGATTCTTTTTAAAGGCCTTTAAGCACCAAATAATTTACATCTTATCAGTGCATAAATCCAAGAGTTTTGGTTATGTTATGTTTGAGGTAAATTATTATGGATGGAAATACAGAACTTCTAAATTATATCTACCAAAACTCTCAAATGGGCATAGAAACCATTGAGCAATTGTTGGGCGTCGTTGAAGATACAGATTTTAAAAATCATTTGCAGGCTCAATTGGGTGAATATAAAGATATAAATCAAACTGCCCTGCAAAAAATAAAGGCACTGGGTCATGAGGAAAAAGGCATTGGCAAAATGACTAAAATTTCAGCCTATATGTCAATTGGTATACAAACTTTAAAAGACAAATCCCCCTCTCATATATCTGAGATGATGATAGAGGGCAGCACAATGGGTGTTATTGATGCAACCAAAAATATTAAAAAATACCAAGATGCAAATGCCGATATTCTCCAATTGGCCGATAAGCTGCTAAAAACAGAGCAAAACAACATTGAACAATTAAAAAACTTTTTGGCTTAAAGTGTTTAACCAAAATAAGAGACCACTACGCTTTTGTCGTAGCGGTCTCTTATCGCTTTTACACAACATAAACAATGGAGTTGCTGTGAAAGCGCTTACCAATCTCTTCCCTTAAGAACTGCTCCCCATCTTGCCTATAGGCCTGCTTGTAACAGTATTTTCCCCGTCCCCTCCCTGTCATCAGTTCTTTGTTGTATAAAGAGGGGTTATGGGGAAAGGCCTGCTCATTGATTGCACGGTGCACATAGCTGTAGGTCATAAATATGATTTCAAATTGCAGCTGTTCTTTTACTTTGGTAGAGAGTTGCTCCGCCAACTGATCCAACAATGCTACATACAGTATCTTCCAATCTTCCACCAGTACAACCGGCGCAATCAAAATCCCAACCTTATAGCCTGCCTCACACATATCATTTGACGCTTTTATACGAGCAGTTAAGCTGGATGTGCCAATTTCAATATCGCTTATAATCTCCTGGGGATTAACACTCATTCGGAAAATCACTTTTCCCTTATGATGAAGGGGCAGTAAATCCTTAACCATACTAAACTTGGTGGGAAAGGTGATGCTGCCCTTGCCATACTTTGCAAATTGGTCTATGGTTTCTGTCAGCGAGCCAGTGATTCTGTGCTCCAAAATCAAATCGCTGTTGCTGCCAATCTCAAATACCTTTGGCTCCTGTTCAGCTATCGACTTTTTAATAAGACGTGAAAGCATCTGTTCATGATTTACGAACACCCTTAAATATGAGCACTTGTTGTAATTGCACACAAGATAACAGTACAAGCACATGGCAGGACATCCGGAGGAGGTAAAGGGCACTAAATAATTGGATATTTTAAAGTTATCCACATATTTATGGGTTTTACGTGTTCCTATTATCAAATATTTTTTCAGCTCACAAAAATCCTCATTGGGTCTGGTTCTAAGCTCCAGAATGTTGTTGTGGCTTTCTATGGGGATCCATGGTACATCCTTATATTTTTCCAGCAGGGATTTTCCCATAGCATATTGCTCTATTGCGGGCTCATAGTAAATTCTCTCAGGAAACATCTCAGCCTCCAGCTTCCTTTTATTTAGGGTAAGTAAAAGACATGGTTATTAAAAAAATATTGCTGAAAGTAAAAAATCACTACCATAGTTTTGGTTGACGATTAGGCCATTATCGCCCCATTCTCC
>CAYNCW010000182.1:0-6383 GCA_964395635.1 uncultured Oscillospiraceae bacterium | reverse complement strand
CCTACATGTACACCTATGTTTTGATTGCCCTGCTCATTATTGCCGGCCTGTATTTTACGGTGCGCACCAAATTTGTGCAGTTTCGCTTGTTTGGAGAATCCTGTAAGGTAATTGGAGAAAAGAAAACAGGAGACAAGAGCGTAACCTCTTTCCAAGCGCTGATGATCTCCACTGCGTCCCGGGTGGGAACCGGAAATATAGCCGGTGTATCCTCGGCAATTGCGGTGGGTGGCCCCGGAGCCATCTTCTGGATGTGGTTGCTTGCAATTATCGGCGGTGCTTCTGCCTTTATTGAAAGCACCTTGGCGCAAATTTATAAAACCAAAGATGGGGATCAATCCCGCGGTGGCCCCGCATACTACATACAAAACGCAATGGGCAAACGCTGGCTGGGCATTGTGTTTGCTGTGTTGTTGATTTTCTGCTTTGCTTATGGGTTTAACCCCCTTCAGGCATTTAACGTAGGCTCTGCCATCGCCTATTATGTGCCCAACTACTCGGAGACCATGGCACCGGTGGTTGTGGGATTGGTATTGGCAGTGCTCACCGCATTGGTTATCTTTGGCGGTGTTCAGCGCATAGGTGCTATCACCTCTGGTATTGTTCCAGTTATGGCAGTTATCTACATAGCTATGAGTTTGATAGTGGTGTTCAAAAATATTCAGTTGCTGCCATCCACACTGGGTATAATCTTAAAGGATGCTACCGATTTTAGAGCGATTTTCGGTGGATTCACCGGATCTTGTGTTATGCAGGGGATTAAGAGAGGCCTGTTTTCCAACGAAGCCGGTATGGGTTCTGCCCCCAATGCAGCCGCTACCGCCGAGGTATCTCATCCGGTAAAACAAGGGCTTGTGCAGATGCTGTCGGTGTTTATCGATACCTTGTTGATTTGTACTGCTTCTGCAATGCTGCTTTTACTATCCGGCGTGCAGGGGGGGCCCGACCTGAAAGGTATGCCCTATGTGCAGGCTGCTGTAAAGAGCCAGTTTGGGGAGTTGGGCATTCATTTTATCACCATATCCATCTTCCTATTTGCATTTAGCTCCTTGGTGGGGAACTACTACTATACCGAATCCAACCTTAAGTTTATTAAAGATAACAAACCTCTTTTACAGGCATTCCGCTGCACCGTTGTGCTGATGGTTTTCTTAGGCGCACAGATTAGCTTTGATACAGCTTGGAACCTTGCCGATGCACTCATGGGCTTTATGTCTCTGGTGAATCTGGTTGCTATCTTCTGGTTGGGCGGAATCGCTATACAAGCGCTTAATAACTATATGGATCAAAAAAATAAGGGAAAAGATCCTGTGTTCAAGGCTGAGGACATTGGCCTAGACAACACCGAATACTGGAAGTAACACTAAACACCCAATAACAAGCTGCAAAGAGTTACTGATTTAGGTAGATTGGTATAAGTTAAAAATAGAAAAGGGGATACTCCACAATCTCACCAATGCGAGGTTGCGGAGTACCCCTTTTTTGGCACCTATCTTTGCAAAATGGACTATAAAGCAGAAAACTTGACAAAAACCTATATATGTTGTAGTATAAACTGAAAATCATTCTCAAATTTAAGGGGGGTGAAGGTATGCTTCCAAAACGAAGATATCAAACCAAGCAGAGAGGGGAGATCCTCTCCTTTTTAAAAAGGCAATCCGGCAGCCATGTCACAGCAGCTCAGGTGCATGCCTATCTGCAGGAACAAGGCAATGGAATAGGACTAGCCACTGTTTATCGCACCCTTGAGCGATTGGCAGACGATAAAATCGTCAATAAATATATAGTAGAGTCCCAAGAAGCGGCAACTTTTGAACTGGCAGTGGGTAAGCATCAACAAGAGCGCAGCGCACATTTTAAGTGTATGGGCTGTGGAATGCTCATGCATTTAGACTGCCAGTATATTCAGCAGCTGCAAACCCATTTAATGGATCACCACGATTTGGCGGTACTTCCCGAAAAAACCATGTTTTATGGCCATTGCAGCAGCTGCAGGACAGAATAGGAGAGACCATTTATGATGACCCCGAAAAGAAGTGTATCATTGTTGGTATGTGTTTGGGTACTGCTTTCGCTGTTTTTGTTGGGCGGGTGTTCTTCCCAGCAACAAAGCTCGCAGAACAGCGTGTCCGGCGGCAAGCCGATCATTGTGGCAACGCTGTTTCCCCAATATGATTTTGCCCGTGAAATAGTGGGGGATAAGGCAGAAGTGATGCTGCTGATGCCACCGGGGGTAGAAAGCCATTCCTACGAGCCTACACCCAAGGATATATTGACCCTAGAAAAAGCGGATTTAATACTGTATACTGGCAGCGCTATGGAACCATGGGCACAAAGGGTATTGGATAGCATTGACAATACAGAGGTGGAGATTCTGGATGTATCCACAGGAATCACTCTGGTAGAGGATAGCAAGGATGGTCATGAGGAAGATCAGGATGCAGAGGATCTGCATACCCAACCATACAATCCCCACATCTGGACAAGCCCCAAAAATGCTATAAAGATGGTGATCAATATTCAGCAGGCCATTTCCCAAGTGGATCCAGAAAACGCCTCTTTATACCAAGAAAACGCAAGCCAATACCTGGCGGAGTTAACCAAGCTGGATGAAACATTCAGGCAAATTGTCCAGAATGGAACAAGCAGGGAATTGTATTTTGGCAGCAGATTTGCCATGTTGTATTTTGTTCAGGAATATGGCCTTGATGCCATATCAGCTTACGATAGCTGCTCCACAGAAACAGAGCCCAGCGCAGGTGCCATAGCTTCCATGATAACTGCAATAAAGGAAAAGTCCATACCGGTGATATACTATCAGGAGCTTACTGAACCCAAGATAGCCAGATCTATCAGCGAGGCAACCGGGGCACAGATGCTGCTTATGCACTCTTGTCACAACCTTTCCAAAGAAGAGTTTGGGTCAGGAGTAACCTATCTGGATTTAATGAAGCAGAATGCTGAAAACCTGGGGAAAGGGCTGGGTGGATGAAAACACTATTGACTGTTGAACATGCCAGCCTGTGCTATGAGGGTATAGAGGCTGTGCGAGATGTGAGCTTCGCGGTGTATGAAGGGGAGTACCTCTGTGTTTTGGGGCAAAACGGGTCCGGCAAAAGCACCTTAATGAAGGGGTTGTTGCGATTAAAAAGCTTAAGCAACGGCCACATTTGCTACAATCATCTGCGCCAGAGCCAGATTGGTTATGTACCCCAACAAACGGTGGTGCAAAGGGATTTTCCTTCCTCGGTGGAGGAAGTGGTGCTGTCAGGTTGTTTGGCTGAAAAAGGTCTGTTTCCCTTCTACAATACCCAGGACAGGCAAAGGGCAACACAGATAATGGATAAGCTGGGAATACATCCACTTGCCCGCAAATCTTACCGAGAGCTCTCCGGTGGCCAGCAGCAAAGAGTTTTGCTGGCAAGAGCGCTCTGTGCCACAAGGCGTATTCTGGTTTTGGACGAGCCAACAGCTGGGCTGGACCCGGAAGCAACCGCCGGTTTTTACCGGCTGCTTTGGCAGCTAAACCAGCAAGAGGGAATTGCCATTGTCATGGTTTCCCATGATATCCCAGGCGCTGTACAGTATGCCGGCCGAATACTGCATATGGACAAGGTTTGCCGATTTTTGGGTACTGCAGAGGACTATAAAAACACGGTGTTGTACCGTCGGATGACAGAAGGTGGGCAAAATGTATCAATTGCTTAAGGAGCTTTTTTCCCACGCATTTATCCAGCGGGCACTATTGGTGGGGGTGCTTGTTTCCCTATGCGCGGCGCTGCTGGGGGTGAGCTTGGTGCTTAAGCGGTATTCTATGATTGGTGATGGGCTCTCCCATGTGGGATTTGGCGCATTATCGGTGGCAACAGCCTGCAATATGGCTCCGCTGCAGGTTTCGGTGCCAGTGGTGGTAATAGCAGCATTTTTGCTACTGCGTATCAGCAAAAATAGCAAGATTCGGGGGGATGCAGCAATTGCGCTGCTTTCCAGCAGTGCTTTGGCCATCGGCATTATTGTAACATCCCTGACCACCGGAATGAACATTGATGTATACAACTATATGTTTGGCAGCATTTTGGCTATGAACCACAACGATCTGGTAGTGAGTGTTGGGTTATCTGTAGTGGTGCTTGTTCTATACATCTATTTTTATCATAAGATGTATGCTGCAGCCTTTGACGAAGAGTTTGCCAAAGCAACCGGTATTGGCGTGGAGCGGTACAATGCGCTAACCGCATTGCTGACAGCAGTGACCATTGTTGTGGGGATGCGTATGATGGGTGCGCTGTTGATTTCCAGCTTGGTGATCTTTCCGGCGCTTACCTCCATGCGGGTTTTTGGCAGCTTCAAAGGGGTTGTGATATCCTCAGCCATTTTATCGGTGGTTTGGTTTTTTGTGGGGATAGTAGCATCGTTTGTTTTTTCAATACCCACAGGCGCAAGTGTTGTGGTGGTAAACCTTTTTGCATTCCTTGTATTTTCAGCTATAAAGGTTGTGCTGGGAGTCAAACCCAAAACAGTATAAAAAACTAGGCCCCCGCTGCATTGTGCAATGGGGGCCTTTATGCCGCTTATTTTAATTTAACCATAGAGCGCTGGTAGATAGAATCCACTATAACAGCGATAGCATTGTCGCCGGAGACATTTGCGGCGGTACCGAAGCTATCCTGGGTAATGTATAGTGCAATCAACAGGCTGGCCAATGCCCCTTCTGGGGGGATGCCCACCATAAATAGGAAGGGCAGGGCAGCCATAATGGCACCACCAGGTGCGCCAGGTGCTGCAACCATGGCAATACCCAAGGTTAACAGGAAGGGGAAGAAGGTAGAAAAATTATAGGGCATACCGTTCATCATCAGCACAGCGGTGACGCAGCTGGTAATGGTTATAATACTGCCGCAGAGGTGGATCGTTGCACACAGCGGCACAACAAATTCGCGAATTCCTTTAGAAACGCCGTTCTTTTCAGCACAGCCCAGGTTTACTGGAATGGTAGCAGCGGAGGATTGGGTGCCAATAGCGGTCATATATCCAGGGATTTGATTGCGAATCAGGGTAAAGGGATTCTTTTTGCCCATCGAGCCTGCAATGCAAAAGAAAACAACCAAATAAGCCATATGCAGTGCGATAACCAGCAGGAATACCTTCCAGAACACCGAAAGAATGCTGAATACCTGGCCAGAATAGGTCATATTGGCGAAGGTGCCCAGGATATACAGTGGAAGAAGGGGAATAACGGCGTTGGAAAGAACGATAGAGATGACCTTGCTGAACTCGGCAAAGACATTATAGAGTGTTTCTCCACTGCCGTTTTTGCGCAGTGCAGATATACAAAGCCCCACAATAAAGGCAAATACAATTGCCTGTGTAACATCGATCATGGGAGAGATGGGAAACTTAAAATAGGCGGAGAGCATACCAGCCTCCGGATCCAGTTCACCTACAGCCCCAGAGGAGATAAAGGAAGGAAAGATACTGGATGCCATTAAGTATGCAAGGGAGCCGGCCAAAATGGTGGAGCCGTAGGCTATGCCGGTTGTGATGGTTAAGAGCTTGCCTGCACCTGAACCCAATTCGGCAATACCTGTGACAACAAAGCCGATGATCATTAATGGGATGACAAATTTCAGGAAACTGGAGAAGATACCCGAAAAGGTTACAAAAATGCGGACCAAGCCAGCGGGAAAAAAAGAACCAATGAGAATACCAAGAACAATTGCGAGAATTAACTTTGGCACCAATCCTATCTTTTTCACGGACAACTACCTTTCCTTTTTTTATTGATTTCTATCTTAACATGTATGCGTACGGAGGGCAATAGGGATTTGGAAAAAGCTTTATAATTTTACAGAATTTGGTTATATGCACATATTGTAAATACTTTTTCGTGCTTAATTTCTAAAATTTTTTATATTTCTACAAAAAATCTAACAATATTATTATTTTAGGCATAAAATAGCTTCCCCAGCACTGTATTTTTATGGTATACTATTTTCAAATAAATAAGAGAGGGTGCAAAACTTTCATGACTTTTCAAAAGCCAGTTGGTAACCCTAGAGCATACATCCAATTTTCTGATAAAGTGCGTGCTTTTTATGACATTGAGGCAGCCAGCTTAGCTGAAATGAGGCTAAAGCCATCTCAGGCGCGGATACTGCATTTCATATCAGACTTTGAGGGTTTAAGCCAGCAAGAAGCATGTCAGTTTTTCAACTTGCGCCCTTCCACCATGTCGGGGCTACTCTCCAGCGTGGAGGAAGAAGGGTATATCTATCGCAAAGTGAACCCCAAAAATAAACGAATGATTAAGATTCACCTTACCCCAAAAGGAAAAAGCACCGCACAAAAAAGATATGCCATGTTTGAAGAGTATTGCTCCCGTT
>CAYNCW010000181.1:0-6385 GCA_964395635.1 uncultured Oscillospiraceae bacterium | reverse complement strand
CTGTGGGGCAGATCCTCTGCCATGATATTACCCGCATTGTGCCGGGTGTTGTCAAGGACGCTGCCTTTCGCAAGGGGCATGTTGTTACAGCTGAGGACATTCCCCTGTTGCTGTCCTTGGGTAAGGAACATCTGTATGTTTGGGAGATGGAGCCGGGTATGCTCCATGAAAACGATGCGGCTCAGCTGCTATATACAATCTGTGCAGGCCCAAACATGCACCCCACTCCGGTGAAGGAAGGGAAAATTGAGGTTATTGCCGACATTGATGGGCTGCTTACCATAGACATTCAGCGCTTGCGCCAGATAAACGCCTTAGGGGAAATGATGATTGCCACACGCCACAGCCATTTCCCTGTAAAACTAGGGGACTCTTTGGCAGGAACCCGGGTGATTCCCCTGACCATACAGCAGGAGAAGATGCAGCAGGCACAGCAAATTGCAGGAGATACCCCTTTGCTAACCCTGCACCCCTTCCGCCCTATGACAGTGGGGATAGTCACCATCGGCAACGAAGTGTTTCATGGCCGTATTGCCGATGCCTTTACCCCGGTGGTAGAGGCAAAAGTGGCAGAGTATGGCGGCAAGGTGCTGCACAAGGCGGTATTGCCGGATGCCCATGAGGAGATCACCAAAACCATCCTTGCTATGATAGACCAAGGCGCTGAAATGGTGCTGTGTACTGGCGGCATGAGCGTGGATCCTGATGACCGCACACCGTTGGCCATTAAAAACACCGGTGCTGAGATTGTCAGCTACGGTGCCCCGGTTCTGCCGGGAGCCATGTTTCTGCTGGCATATTACAAGGGGGATATCCCCATAATGGGTCTGCCCGGTTGTGTGATGTATGCAAAGCGCACCATATTTGACCTGGTGCTGGCTCGGGTGATGGCAGGGCTTGGGGTAACCCAGGAGGAGCTGGCCGGGCTGGGACATGGGGGGCTTTGTCTAAACTGTTCCCTCTGTACCTACCCCAACTGTGGGTTTGGAAAGGGTGTGTAAAGATGTCTCAGGAGTTTACGCATTTTGATGAGCGGGGCAATGCGGTGATGGTGGATGTTAGCAGTAAGGCAATTACCCAGCGCCAGGCGGTGGCAGTGGGTACCATCACCATGAGCTCTATCTGCTTTGCTGCAGTACAAAATGGTTCCGCTGCCAAAGGGGATGTGCTGGGGGTAGCCAGAATTGGCGGCATCATGGCAGCCAAACGCACCGGTGATTTGATTCCCCTCTGCCACCCCCTGCTGTTAACCAAGGTGGCGGTGGAGTTTACACTGCTGGAAGAGCAATCTGCCATTCGGGCAGTCTGCACTGTAAAAACCACCGGGCAAACCGGTGTGGAGATGGAAGCCCTTACCGGAGTAACCACCGCCTTGCTGACCATTTATGATATGTGCAAAGCCATGGACAAAACCATGGAGCTAAAAGATATCCGGCTACTGAAAAAAAACGGTGGCAAGAGCGGGGCTTTTTATAACCCCAAGCAAACCAAAGGAGACTAAGCCATGCTGGATAGCTATCGCCGGAAGATTGACTATTTGCGGGTATCCATCACCGACCGGTGCAACCTGCGCTGCCGGTATTGTATGCCGGAGGATCTGCCCCATATCCCCCACCAGGAAATTATGGGATACCAGGAGATCCTGCGGGTGTGCAGCTTGGCTGCACAGCTGGGCATTCATCGAGTAAAGGTGACCGGTGGCGAGCCCTTTGTCCGCAAAGGCTGTATAGACCTGCTAAGGGAGCTTAAAGGGGTGCTGGGTATCCATCAGGTAACCGTAACCACCAACGGTGTATTGCTGGAACGGTACGTAGAGGATCTGGCCACTATGGGGATTGACGGGGTGAACATCAGCTTGGATACTCTGGATCCTGGCAGCTACCAATCCATTACCGGTGAAAACCAATTTGCAGCTGTTTGGAGGTCGATTCAAAAGGCTTTGGATGCTGGGCTGCAGGTGAAACTCAACTGTGTGGCCCTCCGGGATTTTAACGGCTGGGAGCTTGGCTCTATCGGGGAGCTTGCTGCAAAGCTGCCGGTGGATGTGCGGTTTATTGAAACCATGCCCATTGGCTGCGGAAAGGAGTTCGCCACGGTGCCGGCGGAAGAACTATTGGCAGGGCTACAGGCAAGGCTGGGGGAACTGTACCCAGTAGAGCAGTACCGGAGCAATGGGCCTGCCCGCTATTTTCACAATCCCCGGCTGCAAGGGAAAATCGGCATTATTGACCCTGTGAGCCACAGTTTTTGCCATAGCTGTAACCGGCTGCGCCTCACCAGTGAGGGGTTTTTAAAGTCCTGCCTCTGCCACAATGACGGGGTGGATCTGCGAGATTTGCTCCGGGG
Source organism: uncultured Oscillospiraceae bacterium (assembly GCA_964395635.1). Classification (GTDB taxonomy): domain Bacteria; phylum Bacillota; class Clostridia; order Oscillospirales; family Ruminococcaceae; genus WRAV01. The sequence continues at coordinate 4,039 of CAYNCW010000181.1, read as the reverse complement.
TGGCGCCAAGGACAGTGAGATTACCCAGGCTATCTTGTATGCTATTCAACACAAACCCATGGGACATACCTTTGGCACTGTGCCGGTTACGGCAGCCAATATGTCCCGGATAGGAGGCTAATCATGTGTGCAACAGGGATTGTACAGGCAGTGTGTATCAGCAGCGTCCGGGGGGTGCAAAAACAGGCGATGACCTCTGCTCGCCTAACGGTGGGCTGGGGGCTGGAGGGGGATGCCCACGGGGGAAACTGGCACCGTCAGGTAAGCCTTTTGTCCTACCAAAAGGTGTTGGGGTTTAACCAACAAGGTGCCGGTGTAGATCACGGGGATTTTGGGGAAAATATTGTTGTGGAGGGCATTGATTTTTCTGCTTTACCGGTGGGAACTGTGCTGGAATGTGGCTCAGGACTGCTGGAAATCACCCAGATAGGCAAGGAGTGTCATAGACATTGCCAGATTTACCAGCGGATGGGAGACTGCATCATGCCCCGGGAGGGGGTGTTTGCTACCGTTCTCCGGGATGGACAGGTGTCTCCCGGGGATACGGTGCGGGTAGTAGCACCCACCCAACCTGCCCCCTATCGGGCCGCTGTAGTCACCCTAAGCGACAAAGGCGCCAGCGGCCAGCGGCAGGACAAGAGTGGGCCGCTGATTCAGGGTATGCTGGAGCAGGCGGGGTATACAGTGGTGGAAACGGTTCTGCTGCCGGACAGCCAACAACAGATTGAAGCAGAGCTGCGGCGGCTGGCGGATATGCGCCAGGTGGATCTGCTGCTGACAACCGGGGGAACCGGCTTTTCCCGGCGGGATGTTACCCCAGAGGCTACCATGGCGGTGGCACACCGCAATGCCCCAGGCATTGCCGAGGCAATTCGAGCCTATTCTTTATCCATTACCGGCAGGGCTATGCTTAGCCGGGGTGTGTCGGTGATACGCGGGGGGACAGTGATAGTAAACCTGCCTGGCAGCCCCAAGGCGGTGGAGGAATGCTTGGGCTACATTTTGCCCCATTTGGGGCATGGAATCGCTATCTTGAAAGGAGACGCCGGGGAATGCGCCACAGAGCCTGCTTTAAAATAAAAAAAGGTGCTATTCTTGCATGGTTTTTGGCTGTGGTGTTGCTGTTGACCGGATGTTCTGGCAAAAAATCATCCCATACCCAGCAATCCCCCCAACAGCCTGTTACCATTCTGGTGGCTGCTGCCTCCAGCTTGGAGACGGTGCTGGAAACCAATTTGATTCCCCTGTTCCAGCAGCAGTATAGCTGGATTCAGGTGGAGGGCAGCTACGACAGCTCCGGCAAGCTGCAAACCCAGATTCGAGAAGGGATGGAGGCAGATCTGTTTTTGTCTGCTTCCACCAAGCAGATGGATGAACTGGTGCTGGAAAAGCGCATTGACCGGGAAACAGTGGTTCCGGTTATTTACAACAAGCTGGTGCTAATCCGCCCATCTTACCGGCAAAGCAAGGTCACCAGATTTGCAGACGCCGCCAATGCCGCCACCATAGCCCTGGGGGATCCCGCCAGTGTACCTGCCGGGCAGTATGCCAAGGAGGCTTTTACCGCTTTGGGAATTTGGGATACGGTAGCTGCCAAAGCCAGCTATGGCACCAATGTGACCGAGGTGCTAAACTGGGTGGCGCAGGGCAGCGCGGATTTGGGGGTTGTATACGCTTCGGACGCTGCTTCCAATCAGGATGTGACCATCATTGCCCAGGCACCCGAGGGTAGCTTGGCTAAGGCAATTGTATATCCCGGTGGAGTTACCACCAATGGGCTGCACCCGGAAGAAGCAGCGCTTTTTTTAACATTTTTGCGCTCGGAAATGGCTGCCGCTTTGTTGGAAGCCTATGGCTTCACCCCTTATGAGTAAGATATGTTGGAAAGGAACCGGTGTATGGATTTTTCCCCAGTACTTATTTCTTTAAAAACCGCGGTGCTCTCTATTTTCATCACCTTTTTCTTGGGGCTTTTTACAGCCCGATGGGTGGTGGGGATCAGAAGCCTGCGGCTACGATCGGTTTTAGACGGGGTGTTTACCCTGCCCTTGGTGCTGCCTCCCACTGTGGCAGGATTTTTGCTACTCTACCTATTTGGGGTTAATCGGCCAATGGGACGGTTGTTTTTGACGGTGTTTGGGGTGAAGATAGCCTTTTCTTGGGGGGCAACGGTGCTGGCAGCGGTGGTAATTTCCTTCCCGCTGATGTACCGTTCTGCCAAAGGCGCTTTGGAGCAGGTACCCCCGGATATTGTACATGCAGCCAGAACCTTGGGTATTGGAGATCGAAAGATTTTCTGGAAAATCCATATGCCTGCTGCTATGCCGGGGATTGCATCTGGGGCGGTATTGGCCTTTGCCCGAGGCTTGGGGGAGTTTGGCGCAACCGCTATGATCGCCGGGAACATTCCCGGTCGCACCCGCACATTGCCTCTGGCCATCTATTCTGCGGTGGTGGCGGGAGATATGCGCACTGCCGGCAGATATGTGGGCAGTATCCTGCTTATCTCCTTTTTTGTGGTGGCGGCCATGAGTTATCTGGCTGGGCGAGAAGCCCAGCGCAAGATAGGACGGGGTAAGCCATGATAGAAGTGTGTATACAAAAACAGCTGGGGGAGTTTCGGCTGGAAGTTGCGTTTGCCGGCAAGGGTATCCCTTTGGGGATACTGGGGGCTTCCGGCTGTGGGAAGAGTTTAACCTTGCGGTGTATTGCTGGAATTGAAACACCGGATGCAGGGCGGATTGTGGTAAACGGACGGGTGCTGTTTGATAGGGATAAGGGCATTAACCTGCCGCCCCAACAGCGCCGGGTGGGGTATCTGTTTCAGAGCTACGCACTTTTTCCCAACATGACTGTGAGGGAGAATATTGGCTGCGGGATACCCTCTGCCAAAGGGGATAAGACACAGGCTGTGGATAGGCTGATACAGCAGTTTGGCTTGGAGGGGCTGGAGCCCCTTTATCCCCGGCAGCTTTCCGGCGGGCAACAGCAACGGGTAGCCTTGGCCAGAATGTTGGCTGCACAGCCGGAGGTGCTTTTGCTGGATGAGCCTTTTTCCGCCTTGGATGCTCATCTGCGAGAGCAGCTGCAGCTGTATCTGACCACCGCTTTACAAAGCTATCCGGATACCATCTTGGTTACCCACAACCGAAATGAGGTGTATCGGCTGTGCGGGGATTTGGCGGTGATGGCAGATGGGCGCTGTATTCTTGTGGGAGATACCAAGGAGGTGTTTGAGGCCCCCCGGTATATTCAGGCAGCGATGCTGACCGGGTGCAAGAACCTCTCCCCTGCTCGGCAATGTGGGGAGAACCGGCTGTTGGTGCCTGGATGGAATCTGACCCTGGAAACCAGCCACCCCATTCCCCCAGATGTCACCCATGTGGGCATTTATCCCCACCAGTTTCAGCCGGTGGTATCCCCTGAGCAGCTTGGGGGCAACTGTATACCCATTGGGGTGTGGGAAAGGTGGGAAAGCCCGGCTTCTTATGAGCTGCGGTTTGCACCTGAACAGGCAGCTTGCCCATCCGAGGATTTGTGTTGGAGCATTGGCAAGGAACAGGGAGATACCATGCCCCAGTGGCTGTTTATCCCCCCAAGAGCGGTTTTGCCGCTGATAGGAAATCCTGCTTGTTAAAAAACCCGGCAGATCTGGAAGTACACTCCAGATCTGCCGGGTTTTGTTGTTAGAAATTGGTGCCGTTCCAGCCCCAGTATCGATGTTCGCTGTAATTGACAAAGATTCTGTCGGCGGGGATGGGTAGCTGCTCTGTGAGTATGCGGGTGATGGCGGCAGTCATCCGGGAGCAGGCATCCGGTTGAGACTCTCCAAACAGCTCCACCTGCACCATAGCTGCCGGCTGGTTGTTCCCCTGAAAATACAGCGGGCTGTTTTCGCAGAAGTCCACCATCAACCATTGTTCAACTTTGTCTAGGATAGCAATCTCTTTGCCTAGGTTTTCTTTGATGATGATCATCTTATCCTGTGGTATAGAAAGGTTGGCTGTTGTTTTTATGTAGGGCATATCATCTCTCCTTC
>CAYNCW010000180.1:0-6419 GCA_964395635.1 uncultured Oscillospiraceae bacterium | reverse complement strand
CTCGACCTCTAGCGTGACAGGCTAGCGTTCTAACCAACTGAACTACCGGGCCATAATAGTCGCAATATCGTGTTGTTTCGACACAACATAGCATATTATACCAGGGTAATTATGGTTTGTCAATATGTAAATACAATATTTTTTCTGGGCTTGGGTAAAAATATAACCTTTAGATAAAAACAGTATATGCCCTTCCCCCACTGCCTGTTACTATAGAAACTTAGCAACCTCCCCTCCCCCACACAAATCTACCGGGGGAGGGGAGGTGCCTATCAACAAATCGGCACTGAATGTATATTCCCAACAGTGCCGATTTATGTTATGAGGCTTACAGGCTTTCGTCCAAACGTACACGGATTTGCTGAATCATCTCCTGTGTGCTGACAACCTTTGGGGTGATTCCTTCACAGAGACCCGCTAAGTCCTTGGTCATAACTCCTTGTTCAATTGTGCGCAAGCTAGCAGCCTCCAACTTATCTGCAAAACTACACAGCTGAGGAATCTTATCCAATTCTCCCCGTTTTTTCAGCGCCCCGGTCCATGCAAATATGGTGGCGATGGGGTTGGTGGAGGTCTCTTCCCCTTTCAGGTGCCTGTAATAATGGCGAGTAACTGTGCCGTGGGCTGCTTCATATTCATACTCGCCATCAGGGCTTACAAGCACACTGGTCATCATCGCCAATGAGCCAAAAGCAGTGGATACCATATCGCTCATAACATCGCCGTCATAATTCTTGCAAGCCCATAAAAACCCGCCTTTGGAACGAATCACCCTGGCCACCGCATCATCTATCAATGTATAAAAATATTCAATTCCCGCTTGCTCATACGCTTGCTGATATTCTTTTTCGTAAATATCCTGGAACAATAACTTAAAGGTCTGATCATATTGTTTAGAGATGGTGTCTTTGGTGGAAAACCACAAATCCTGATTTGTGTCCAAAGCATACTGGAAGCAGACCCTGGCAAATGCTTGAATAGAATCTTCCCGATTGTACATAGCCTGCAATACACCGCCGCCTTGGAACTGATGGATGGATTTACGCTCTTGGCTGCCGTCCTCCGCAGTAAATACCAGCTCTGCCTTGCCAGGTTTGGTAATGTGTATTTCGCTGGCTGCATACACATCGCCATAGGCATGACGCGCTATGGTGATGGGCTTTTCCCAACTGCGCACCGATGGCTTAATGCAATTAACCAAAACAGGTGTCCGCAGCACAGTGCCGTCCAAAATTCCCCGTATGGTGCCGTTGGGGCTCTTCCACATCTCTTTTAGCTTGTATTCTTCCACTCTCTGGGCATTGGGGGTAATGGTAGCGCATTTAACCCCTACGCCATACTTTTTAATGGCATTACCGGCATCCACAGTAATCTGGTCATCGGTTTCATCTCGTTTGGGCAGCCCAAGGTCGTAATACTCGGTTTTCAGATCAATATACGGCTCCAGCAACTCCTCTTTAATCAGTTGCCAGATAATCCGGGTCATTTCATCTCCGTCCATCTCAACAAGGGGGGTGATCATCTTAATCTTTTCCATGTGTATTCAGCACCTTCCATCTCATTGTAGCCATTACCTTTAAAATACTACCCATATTGTTGCCCTTTGTCAAGAAGCGACACAAAAATACCCGGCCCGTTGGCTATACCCTTCCCCTACCAGCATATCATATTGTATCAGGTATAGCTCCTCCAGCCTTTGTTTTGCCTGGGTGGTTAGTTTCTCCGGATCCAAGGTGCGGTCATCTTTATCTATCATATACTGCAGATGGATACCATGTAGTTCCTCCTCCAGGGCCATTAACTGTGCGGCAAAGGGAGATTGCCTAATCCCTGTTGTCCCAGCCAATATGGTTTGTAAAAACATAGGGCTTCGGGTGGTGTATGTGATATTGGGCAGCGGAAAGGTTGCCCGGATGAAAAACGGCGTCTGATAGTTTTGCCGCCCATACCCTTGGGTTAACTGCTCCGGATATCCCATGGGAAGATGATCTCCCCAAAACACCACCACTGTATCCTCCCCCAACTCTTCTAACCCAGCAAAGAAATCCTTGGTTGCCCTATCGGTATAAACAAGGCCTTGGGTATAGGTTTCTAAGGACTCTTTATCAGCACCATCCACCCCATCCACTGCAATGGTGTTGTTGGTGCGACGATCGGTATATCCCCCATGGTTTTGCATGGTCACCAAATGTACAAAAGAAGGGGCAACACTTTGACTAAGCAGATCCAAGACCTGGCTGTAGGCTGCTTGGTCGGATATATACCGGCTGCGCTCCACCCCTTGGGAATAGGACATATCCTGCATCTCCATAAAGTTATCAAATCCCATAGCCTTATAGGCATCTGGCCGATTGTACATTCCGCTGTGATAAGGATGCAGCGCCGTAGTGGTATAGCCTACTTCTTTTACTGTATGGGCAATAGATGGAAAAAAGGCCTTATCCCCCACCCCATTTTCGTAGGGACTCACCCCGCCGCACAGAGCAGTTGAAAACCCTGTAAGCGCTTCAAATTCACAGTGTGCGGTGCCTCCGCCATAGCCCGGGGTTAGAATAGTGCCGTAAGGGTACCCCATCATCATCTCCCGAATGTTGGCTATGGGATCCCCGCTAAAGGTAAGCTCTGCAAAGCTAGTGGGATCCGAAAAAGATTCGCTCATCACAAACACAATGTTGGGTTGTTTGGATACGATCTCAGGCAATCCCGCATTGTACTGCTGTGCCTGCTGCTTGTACTTTGTCACAACAGCAGACACCCCTTGTTGACTATACCCTTCCGGGCGCACCATCAGCGGTGCACAACTCTGGGAGAGAAAGGATAGAATAAACCCGTTGGTGTGATAGGAGGCAAAGGCATCGAACTGCCCCAAAACAGCTCCCTTGCCCACCCACCGGGTGGATGTAACGTGTACCCCAGCAGTGCAAAAGACAACCAGCAAGGATCCGCTGGTTAGCAGTAGCCCCCACCGAACCCTAGCTGCCAGGGGCTTGTGGGGCGATTTACAATACAATACCACTAATACCGCCCCCAGCACCACCAGCACACTGACCATCAGCAGTACATTGCCGGTGGTAACCATACCGGCCAGAGAGCCGATATTCCACGCCATGCTCAGCTCCCTGGGGTAAAAGGGTTCGTGGCGGTAGTGCATCAACAGATAATCCACATACCCCATACCCAAAAGCAACGCCGAACACAGCAGACAACCGGCACCTAAATTGCCCAAAGCACTGAACAGAAAAACAGCCACCACAAGCACTACAACGCTGGAACCTATGTACATATCTGTTTGGTCAACAATCCAGCGCAACAACACCCCACCGTCCAGTTGAAAGTGCAGTAACTGAACCAGAGCGGATAAAAACAGAGAAAACACAACCAGTATCGCCAAATATCTCCCCCACTTGGCATCTGGTCTGGCACTGACGTGGATAACGGTGGATTTGGTGCCCATACTCCCAGCTCGTCTCCTTTGCTGTAATGTGGATTCTATATAGGAGAGTATATCATAGATACTGTATAAAAACAAAGAAATAGCAGCAAGACGTATGATGTATACTCTGTCATGCAAATACAATAACACGCCATAAAATTTTTGCCTGCCACTAGCATATATCCCTATACTCCCCGCCAATGCAGTAGAAATTTTTCGTATACACTATTGAATATTTTACAGCTATGGTTTACAATATCATCAGACATCTCAGTAGAACCTGTATTCATAAATGAAGGTGTGATAGACTTGCCCAAAGGCGCAAAGATGCTATCCGAACAAACCGCCGATAATATTTTGGCTATGATTGTGGATCAAAAGCGGTTTTCTTCCGGAGACAAGCTGCCCAACGAAAATGTGCTAGCCAAGGAACTGGGTGTAAGCAGGACCACTCTCCGGGAAGCAATTCGCATATTGATGGCCCATAACATTGTGGAAATACGCCGTGGGAATGGTACGTTTGTCTGTAATGTAAAGGACCTGGACGTTAACTTCTCCCTAAGTTCCATGGAAACCGCCCGGGTGCAGATTCGGGATCTGCTGGAGATGCGCCTGGTGTTTGAACCGGAAATTGCCTATCTTGCCGCATTGCGGGGAACCGATAAGGAACTGGACAGAATTTTGTACTATGGCCGCCTAGATGAGCAGCTGATGAAAGAACATTCCGACTCCACTGCTTACGAGCAGGCATTTCACAACTCCATTGCCAAAGCCACCCACAATGAATTTATGAAGCAGCTTATGCCCATTATCAACGAGGCGGTGCATAAGGCGGTGCTGTTGGCGGGAGAGCGCCCCATTGTGTTTGAAACAACCATCCAGGATCACCGTATGCTGATGGACTTTCTGCAACGAAGGGATGCGGACGGTGCCAAAACCGCCATGAGAATGCATATACTACATATGATTCAAGGATTTGAGATTGATAAATAGCCTATAGGGAGGTAAACTCTTTGCAAAGTGTATTAAAATTGGTTGTGGTAGATGGCCAAGGGGTTATGGACCGTATTTTAAATATCATCCGCCGTTTCGGCTGCAACATCAGCAGCATTGCTGCCGCAGAAATTGAAGAAGGAATATCGGATATTTCCATTGCTTTTCACACCAAAGGAGTGGATGTGGAAAGTGTGGGACAACGGCTGGCTTCGCTGGATTGTGTGCGCAGCTGGGAAGAATGCACCGAAGGTGGCGATCTACTGCGTGAAATGGTGCTGGTTAGAATCAACCAGGATCAAATGGATACAATCGATATTACAGATATCCGCATTCTGGAAGAAAAGGATGGGGTTATCTATTTTGAATATACCGGCACCCCTGGAAAAATAGACGAAATACTTAAAAAACTGCGGGAATTAAAGTTCACCTTTACGCGCACAGGCCCTATCTGCCTATCCAAGGGCAGTACCAATGCGCAATAAAGCCTTATTGGCGGTTTCCGCCAGCACCGCGCTGTTGGCGCGGTTTTTATAATTCCCCACAATGAATATGGAATAGCATGTGTATGGAGGTTGGGTATAAATGGAGAACTATAAAATTTTGGTGATAAACCCTGGATCTACATCCACCAAGGTTGCTGTATTTGCAGGTGAAGAACAGATTGCAGAAGCAGTTATCCGCCACCCAAAAGAAGAGCTGGAAAGCTGCGCCGGAATTTTAGACCAACGGGAACTGCGCACAAACTATGTGCTGAATATGCTCAAGGAGTACAATATTCCCATTGAGGAAATTGCCGCCATTGCCGGTAGAGGCGGGCTGATAAAACCCATTGATTCCGGCACCTACGCAATAAATGACCGGATGAAGCGGGATCTCATCAGCGACTCTGCCACAGTGCACGCATCGGCTTTGGGCGGTATTATTGCAGCGGATATCGGTGAAAAATACCAAATCCCCGCCTATGTGGTGGACCCGGTGGTTGTGGACGAAATGGAGCCATGCACCAAGCTTTCGGGTATGCCGGGTGTAGAACGGCGCAGTGTGTTTCATGCCCTGAACACCAAAGCAGTATGCCGCAAATGTGCCTACGAAATGGGTATGCGCTATGAGGACGGCCGGTTTATCGTGGCACATATGGGGGGCGGCATCACAGTAGGCGCCCACAAATACGGCCGTGTGGTGGATGTAAACGACGGCATTGCAGGGGAAGGCCCCTTCTCGCCGGAGCGCTGTGGGTCTGTGCCTTTGGCCGGTGTGGTGGAAATGTGTTACTCGGGCAAATACACCAAAGCCCAAATGATGGCTATGCTCAACAAAAATGGCGGCATGCTGGCTTATCTTGGCACCAACGACCTGAAGAAGGTGGAGTGGATGATTAAAGAAGGTGATAGCTACGCCGCATTGGTGGTGGATTCCATGGCCTATCAGGTATCAAAAGAGATTGGTGCCATGGCAGCGGTTTTGGAAGGCCGCATAGACGCCATTGTGCTCACCGGCGGCCTTGCCTACTCCACCCGGTTTACCGGTGCTATCAAAGGCCGTGTTGACCAGATCGCCCCGGTAATGACCTATCCCGGCGAGGACGAAATGCTTGCCCTGGCAAGCGGTGTGCTCCGGGTGCTCACCGGACAGGAGCGAGCCGCAGTCTATGATGTATAGCATCTCTTACTATCACAGTTTTGTTGGGGCGGCCTTTGGTCGCCCTTTTTTTATACCAAAAGCAACCACCAAAGATCGCCCTACAAGAGTTATTTTTCAATAATCCTGCATCGGCTACTTCAATTGAGACCCTGAAAACTTAGTCATATATTGCAAAACAACCCATGATTTGTATACTCAATTTGTGCAACATTATATTTTACATAAATTTTACGTTTCTCTTCAACTTTTTTGTAAGAAAACATTGTTTGCTTGTTACGGTTTTGTCATATCTATTGGGTTTGGATAGTTATTCACCATAAATCTTAGTTTTTTCTATGTTTATGCTAAT
>CAYNCW010000179.1:0-6440 GCA_964395635.1 uncultured Oscillospiraceae bacterium | reverse complement strand
CCATGAAAAAAATTCAAAACTTAGAGCCAAGGGTTTATGCGGATCGCAGCACCACGGTTCGTGCAGACGGCAACAACGTGGATATTGACAGCGAGCACATCGAACAAGCGCGCATTCAGCTACAATGGAACACTGTGGTGCAAAAAATCAACGGGCACTATTCAACCTTGAAGTACGCTATATCAGGAGGTAGATAGTTATGGCATTTTTACCGTCTATGAACATTGCCGCTTCTGGTATTACCGCGCAAAAACGGCGCTTGGATACCATCACCGAAAATATAGTCAACCGGGAGACTACCCGCACAGAAGAGGGTGGCCCATACCGCCGCAAGCTTTCGGTATTTCAGGAAATTCCCAGCGATAATTTTGATACCCATTTAAAAAATGCAAGAATGGCAGGCCGCTTTACCGGCAGAAAAGGCGGCGTAATGGTAAGCGAAATTGTGGAGGATCCATCCGAGTTTATCCCTGTCTACGACCCCAATCATCCTGATGCCAATGAAGAGGGATATGTAATGATGCCCAATGTAGACAACACATCCGAAATGGTTGACGCAATGGCGGCAACCCGCTCGTATTCCGCCAATATTTCCGCATTTGAAGCCGTAAAGCAGATGGCGCTAAAAGCGTTGGAAATTGGCAGATAGTGGCGCTTTTGTAAAAATATATTCTGTGAAAAGATGAAGGGAAGTGTTCTGTTTTGAACATAATACCAATTAGCGGAATGGCTATGCTATCAAATAGCCCTATTGCTGCAAAGCAAACAGTACCAGCCCAAATTCCGTTTAAAGATATGCTCAATCAAGCCTTGCGCAATATTGAAGAAACAGATGCCGTAAAATCGGCTGATTCCTATAACCTAGCTCTTGGCGAAATAGACAATATAGGGGAGGTTATGATTAACTCCCAAAAAGCCGATGTTGCCCTGCAGATGGCAGTGCAGCTGCGCAATAAGATTTTAGACGCTTATTCCGAAGTTATGAGAATGAATGTCTAGCACTGCAGCATAATGTTTCGCCCCAAAAACGGGTGACGTTGTGCAATTTTCAACTTGTAAACATGCAAAAAGTTTTTAGGCAGGTATAAACAAATTTACTCATATTTGGCAGGGTTATTCTAATATACTACTTTTTTATACCATCGTGTGACCACCATGTGATTCACAGTTGTTATCATGAGCTAAGCGAGTAAATTTACCGTTTACTGTTTACAAAATCAACCGAAAAATAGTAATTGGCAGCCAACAACATGTTTTCCAAAATATGCCGCTTAGTTGCGGTTTAAGCGTTTGAGGGTTGATATGAAAGAGAAGCTTTCGGAAATATTACAGTTTATTAAGGATTTTTGGAAGAAAACATCAAAAAAGCTGCGCATCATTTACCTTGTGTCGGCAGTTGTAATTTTGGGTGTGTCTTTGGCAACGGTGTTGCTGCTTAACCGCAGCGATTATATAATCCTGCAACAGGATCTGGCCGCCGAAGACAACGCTGCAGTGATTGCAACGCTACAGGAAATGAATGTGCCCTATGTTCTGGAAGCCAACAAGCTGATGATCCCAAAAGAGCAGGAAAACAATGTTCGTATGCAGCTTGCAACTAAGGGATACTCCAAAAGCGGCTTTGACTATTCTACATTTACCAACGGCACCAGCTTTACCGCTACCCAGTACGATAAAGAAAAATGGACCATGTTTCAGTTGCAGGAAAGGCTACAGGCCACCATTGAAACCTTTCCTCAGGTACAGACAGCGGTTGTTACCTTGAGCATACCGGAAAAAAACGCCTATGTACTGCAAGATGAAATAACCGACACCAAAGCCTCTATCAAAATACAAACCAAACCCGGCCAGGAACTCACCGCCCAGCAAATCCAGGGTATTATCAACATTGTTAAAAACTCGGTGCCGGGCCTAAAGGATGAAAATATCGCAATATCCGACCAAAACGGCGATCTGCGAACAGTGCTGAATAACGGTCAACAGGCAGCTGCCTCTAAGCTGGCGTTGACCGAGGAAGTAAACAACAACGTAAAACGTCGAATTATGTCGATGTTGTCTCCGGTATATGGAGATGACAAGGTCAGTGTTGCAGTAAACAGCGTTTTGGATACCGACCAAAAGGTGACCGAATCCAACCGGTATGAGCCGCTGGATCCGGAAAACCCCACCAGAAACCCCATTGACTATCAGGAAATAGCAAGAGAAAAAACCGGCCAAGAAGGATTTGCCCAAGGGGTGCCTGGAGCCAACAACAATATCGATGTTCCCCAATATGCAACTCCGGATCAGGAGATGCAAAACGCAGACTACTACAGCGCCCATGACGTTTACGACTACCTGGTAAGCTCGGTGAAAGAGCAGATTGTCAAAGAAGGCCTGGAAATCAAAGACCTGACAGTGGCAGTGCTTATAGACACCAATGCCATGAGCCAAGGCGACAGGGATGTGGTTATCGACACTGTTGCCAAAACAGCTGGTATTTTGCCGGAAAAGGTTTCAGTACAGAGCCTGCCCTTTAACATTGCCGAACAGCCCGCGCCTCCTCCGCTGGAGGATCCCCAGATGCGCAGAATTCTGCTTATTTCTGGAATTGGTGCAGCCATTGTGGCAATTCTTGTTGCCACTGTGCTTATTCTTCTGGCTCGCCGCAAAAAGGCGATGCTGGCAGCAGAAGGCGAAATCTTTGACGAAGAGCAAACCACCCTGTTGGATCTGCTTAACCATGAAGAAGAGTTTGAACCCATTACCATTCCCGAAAATCCGGAACAAAAGCTTAAGGCACAAATCAGGGATCTGGCCAATACCGATCCCGAAATTGTTGCCCAGCTGATTAAAACCTGGCTGTTGGGTGCGTAATGTCTAGCAAGGGATTGCCGCCCACCCATTGGTTGTTTAAAACCGGCGGCATTCTCCTATGGTGGTAATAGCAAGACAAAACTTTAGTATGTTGGGAGGTAAGGAGAATGGCTGCGTTAACCGACGCGCAAAAAGCTGCCACAATAGTGATTTCTCTTGGATCGGAAACAGCTGCCCAGGTGTATAAATTCTTGAGCGAAGACGAAATAGAAAAGCTCACCTACGAAATTGCCAAGATTCAAAAGCTGGGTTCCGACGATGTGGAAGCGATATTAAACGACTTTTATTCCCTTTGCCTGACCCAAAAGGTAGTAACCGAGGGTGGCGTTCAATACGCTCGCAATGTATTGGAAAAAGCGTTTGGTGCCCAGGTGGCTTCCTCCTTGTTGGAGCGGGTTACCAAATCACTCAAAACCAAGGCGTTCGAGTTTATCCGCAAGGCGGATTACAAAAACCTAATGACAACCATCCAAAACGAAAACCCACAAACCATAGCACTTGTGCTTTCTTATGCCAGAAGCGACCAGGCATCCACAATCATATCGGAGCTTCCCAAGGAAGTCCGTATCGAGGTGGTGGAGAGAATCGCAAAAATGGACCGCACCTCTCCCGAAATTATCAATCAGGTGGAAAAGGTTTTGGAGCGCAAGTTCTCCTCCATGGTTTCTATGGACTTCATGGAGGTTGGCGGTATCAACTACATTGCGGATGTAATGAATCATATCGACCGTTCCAGCGAAAAATACATCTTCGACGAGTTGTACAAGCGGGATGCAAGGCTGGCGGACGAAATCCGCAAAAAAATGTTTATCTTCGAGGATATCACCTCGCTGGATTCTATGGCTATCCAGGCGTTCCTCCGGGAAGTGGAATCCAAAGACCTGGTGGTTGCCCTCAAAGGATCCAACCAGGAGGTTTCGGATGTTATCTTCGCCAACATGTCTCAGCGTATGGGCGAAACCATCCGCAGCGATATGGAATACCTCCACAATGTGCGTCTGCGTGATGTTGAAGAAGCACAACAACGCATTGTGGCTGTTATCCGTAAATTGGAAGAGGAAGGCGAGATAATCATTTCCAAGGGCGGAAAGGATGAGTTTATTGACTAAAATCGTCAAATCCATCGCCGTTGTAGATGACCGCATCAACCGAGAAATACAACCAGAGCCAAACTTTACGCCCAAAGCCTTCCCTGTAATCAAACAAGGGATACTGAAAAATGGGCTTCCGGTAGATGTCTCTCAAATGCCTAGATCCCAGCAAAGCTATTTGGATGAGCTCAACCGGGTGAAGGTGGAGATTGCCCAAGCCAAAGCGGAACTGCGCACCCTCCGGCGAGAGATGGAGGAGGCCAATGAGCAGGTTGCCCAGGTGCAGGCTATATTGGCGGCAGATGGCGAGGATGCCGATATCCGTATGTCCCAGATAGTAGAAGCCCAGGAACAGGCCAAGGAAGAAGCCCGACAGATCCTTGCCAACGCCACCATAGAAGCCCAGCAGCAGATAGAAGAGCTGAAAAACCACGGATACCTGGAAGGGTTTAACAAAGGGTACGAAGAAGCCAAAAATGAGTATTTGAGTGAAAATCAGCCTAAGGTGCAACAGCTTGACGCCATGCTCAATGCAATAAGCGATTATGAAAAAGTTCAGATAGAACAAAACCAACAAGATATGGTGCAGCTTATCCTAGCTGTTGCCAATAAGGTTATCTGCAAAGAACTTTCAGTATCACCCGAAACCATTGTGGATATGCTGTATGAAACTTTGGACGAAAACAAACGCCAGGAGTTTATCAAAATCATACTGGCAAAAGATTTACTGCCCATAGACACCAAGGCCAGCCAGGAGATTCGGTCTATATTAACCGGGCTTGGCGCCAATATCAGTGTGTATGTGGATGGAGATATGGAATCCGGCGGCTGTGTGGTGGAAACACCCAAAGGCTTCACCGATGCCAGCATCTCCACTCAGCTCAACAATATCGGCAATGCGCTACTGCATTCCGAGCTATAGGCAGCTACAGCTGCCCCAACAATTTCTACAGGAAAAGGGAATTGGTCATGGATTTTGCCAAAATGCTCAACCGGGTCAGCCGGTTGGATACCTACAACTATATGGGAAAAATTGATAAGATTGTGGGTATGATGGTGGAATCGATAGGCCCCACCACCAGTGTAGGTGAGATCTGTAAAATCCACTCGGCGGATGGTAGCACCACCATTATGGCCGAGGTGGTGGGCTTTAAAGAAAACAAAGTACTGCTGATGCCTTACGAAGAGCTTTTGGGGGTAGCCCCCGGAAGCTTAGTGGAAGGCACCAAAACAAAGCTGCGTGTCCCGGTGTCCGACAGTTTAATCGGCAGAACCATCGATGCCTTGGGCAATCCCATTGATGAGATGGGCAGCTTGGATATTCAAGATTATTACGAAGTGGAAACGGCCTATTCTAATCCCTTGAACCGCCCCCGCATTCATACCCGCATGAGCTTTGGGGTGAAGGCGATTGACGGACTGCTAACCATTGGCAAGGGTCAGAGAATGGGCATTTTTGCAGGGTCAGGTGTAGGTAAATCCACCTTGCTGGGCATGATTGCCCGGAATGTTAAGGCAGATGTCAATGTGATTGCCCTTGTGGGAGAACGTGGCAGAGAGGTTCGAGAGTTTATTGAGCGAGATCTGGGGGAAGAGGGAATGGCGCGGTCGGTGTTGGTGGTTGCCACCTCGGACCAGCCGTCTATGCTTCGCAACAAATGCCCTATGGTGGCAACTGCCATTGCAGAATACTTTCGGGACAAAGGGTTGGATGTACTGCTGATGATGGATTCCCTAACCCGTTTTGCCATGGCACAAAGAGAGATTGGCCTGGCTTCGGGTGAACCACCGGTTGCAAGAGGATACACCCCATCTATATACAGCGCCATGCCCAAACTTTTAGAGCGTACTGGAAATTTTGAAAAAGGTTCTATAACTGGAATCTATACCGTACTGGTAGAAGGTGACGACACCAACGAGCCTATTTCGGATACAGTGCGGGGTATTATTGACGGACATATTATCTTATCCAGAAAAATCGCGGCTAGAAACCATTATCCGGCTATAGATGTGCTGGGATCGGTTAGCCGTTTGATGAATGACATAGATGAACAACACCAAATTGATGCAGCAAACAAAATGCGCAATCTCATGTCGGTTTATGAATCCAACTACGATCTCATATCCATTGGAGCATATAAAAAAGGCTCCAACCCGGCATTAGATGTGGCAATTGAAAAAATAGACAACATCAATGCTTTTTTGCAACAAAAAACCAATGAGAAATTTGAATATGACCAATCTGTGGATTTAATGAAGCAAGCTATAAGCTAGATACTCTATTCAAAAGCCATGAGAGGCATTTTCTATGAAAAAGTTTTCTTTTTCCCTGCAAAAATTGCTGGGATATAAAGAGCAGCTGTTTGATGCGGAGCGCACCGTCCTTGGCGAAATGCAAACGGTGCTGAATCAAATGATGGAGGAGCTTCACAACCTTAAAGCCAAACGCACAGAATATACCCACCAGTACCGCAAAGCGCTGCATACAGGCCT
>CAYNCW010000178.1:0-6450 GCA_964395635.1 uncultured Oscillospiraceae bacterium | reverse complement strand
TGATAGTAGGCCAGGATATTTACGCTCCGGAAGGTGGAGCCCATCCTCTGGTTCGCAAAGACACCCGACTAAATTATTTTTTAATAGTTAATCTACAAAAAAGAGGCGTTTTGTGGGCGTATATTGACGATATTCCTCCAAGATCTGTCCGTGCTATACCGGAGAAAAAAACATCCCAAATTATCACAGTGCCAAAGCCGAATCCCGTTATCAAAAAATCCCTTCGTGAGGATGCAGTTGATAGCTTAAAACAAGTATATGCAGTTCCTATTGGTAAAGAAGACTTTCATGAATCTTCGGTTCAGATTATTCGCCACCTAGATACAGTGGTGGGACAGCTGGTGGATTCTTTGCAAAAAGACCCCGGCACACTTGTAAACATCAATGACCTAAAGTGTTATGATGAATACACCTTTCACCATTCCCTGAGCGTAGCTGTTCTTTCCATCGCTATTGGACAGCATCTGGGGCTGGATAAAATAGATTTGCATAAAATTGGGCTATGCTCCATGATGCATGATATAGGCAAAACGGCCATTCCTATCGATATTTTACATAAAACATCCAAACTGGATGACCAAGAATTTAGTATTATTAAAAACCATTCCTCAGCAGGATTTGCATACTGCGCAAAATCCGGTGTTGGTGATGACGAGATGCGGGACAGCGTACTGCACCATCATGAAAAGGTAGATGGAACCGGGTACCCTGACGGGCTATCAGGGGATGAAATCCCTTTAATGAGCCGTATTATCTCAGTGGCAGATGTGTATGACGCCCTTACATCCAATCGTCCATACCGCATTCCCATGCAGCCCTTTGAAGCCATTGAGTATATTATGGGTGGTGTTGGGACCGCCTTTGACTATGATATAGTCTCCTCTTTTATTCAAAAAGTGGAGCTGTATCCCATTGGGAGCTATTTACAGCTCTCCAACAATCAGGTGGCAGTGGTGCTCAATAACGAAAATCATATGCGCCCTGTTGTGCAGACTGTGGATACCGGTGAAGTGCTGGATTTGTACCGGGACAAGAAATGTCGGAGCTTGGTGGTAAAAAAGATTTTGCCCGACGATTTCTGGCAGCAACAGTAATAAGTGTATGCCGGCTCGTTCATAAATGTTACAAAACCGAAGAGTGGTTATGATGCTTCTCCATCATAACCACTCTTGTTGTTTGAAAACCTATCTACATACTGCTTAACAACCGTAGTAAAGGTAATTTTTTCTATACTGCGCTAAAACCCTGGTCATACTATTACAGAGAGATGGCCTTTGGCTATCCCAAGTGTAGACAAAACTCTGCCCCAGTCATTTAAATATGTCCAAAGGGTATTCACTTGCCCTGAAAGACACCAAAACCCGCGCTAATACGTGGAACCAAGGTGTATTGAGGGGGCATAATGCTCAAAGAGGACTTTATGTCGACACGCTCAGGTGGGCTTTGGCCATCCCCTTCATAGCTCGTAGACTCTATGCCATTCGTCTACCCACACTGCTTATCCTATTATAAATAGGTTACAATCTGTTATTCCCCTTTTGCCTGCACCTTTTGCATAAACTTTTGGGTGTCAATAATAAAACGAGTGTGAATTCCTTTGCCAATAATTTCCACATCATCTCTTGCTTCCACGGTAAACTCAACCCGGCGTCTGTCCACAGCAGTTACTGTGGCAGTAGCGGTTATGGTCATGCCAATGGGGGATGCTGCATCGTGGGTAATGTTTACCTGTGTTCCCACAGTGGCCTGTCCTTCCTCTAACAAGGGACGAATGCACTCTGACGCAGCGTTTTCCATCAGTGCAATCATCATAGGGGTGGAAAACACCTCCACCAAACCACTGCCCATTGTGCTGGCAATATTGGTGTTGTCTACCACCACCGACAAAGAATGAGACGCTCCAACTGAAATTTCCATCATTACTACCTCCTGTAATATATTTGCATTGTACTTCTTATAGTATATCAGCCTATTATTGGCCTTCTGCCATGCGAATCATGCGTATATCTTTCCCGGAAAAGGGCAAAACCTTGTATCCACAGATGAGCCGGGATACCATGCGCTGGGAATATTTATCCTCAATATCCCCAACCCGTAGATTGGTGCTTATAATGGTGGGGCGGCTTTCAATCAGGCGGCTGTTGATGATATTGTACAACACCGATTGGGTAAACTGGGTTAGAAATTCGGTACCCAAATCATCCAACACCAGCAGATCACACTGCAAAATGGCACGGATGTTTTCAGCGTAATTTTCTTTTGCTTCACTGTCCCGGGCAAACTTGTCCGCCTCCAGTGTATCCATCAGTTTCTGCACCGGTGTGTAGATAACCCCATATCCTCCTTGCAGCACTGCCCCCGCTACAGCCAGTGAGAGATGGGTTTTACCCAAACCCGTATTGCCCATCATGAGCAAGCTTTGGGAGCTTGGCGTAAACGAGGCAGCATATTGACGCAAAAAGGTAAGCGTATCCCGCATCCTCTGTCTGGGGGACACCCCTTTGCCGTTTTCCGGAACATCCGGGTAATATTCCACCGTAAAGCTATCAAAGGTGCAACTCATTAAGGGAGACACCTGAGAGAGCTGCTCGTAGGCCTGTTTTTCCAGCAGCGACTTTAAACAGTGGCAAAGCACATTGCCCACATACCCGGTATCCTTGCATTTACTGCAAGCATACTGGGTCTCCAGATAATCCCCAGGAAATCCGTTTTGCTCCAACAGTTCCCTTCGTCTTTGTTGCAGTGCAAGGTTTTCCCCTGCCAGCTTGTGTATATTTTCTTCTGCATTATCAGGGTCAAGAATCACCATTCTGGCAATGGATGATGCCCCTTGGGCCATTTTGCCCTCTATTATAACCAGCTCCGGCAGTTTGGCATAGGCCTGATCCCGCCGCTTTTGGGTCAGTGTCCGGGCTTCTTCACGGCGCTGTTCCAGCAGTTGCCTGGCCTGGTCATAAACTTGCTTTGGATACCCCACCTTGTTTCTTCCTTTCCACTACATCAGCTTTCGGTTGTGTATCATATGTTCCAGCTCCCCAATATCGTAGGAAGCATCCCGTCCACCGCCGCCACTATAGGACGTGGCAGAACCCGATGTTGGCTTTTCAGTTGTTTCTTTAAAGGCTTGCGCTGCCGAGGTAATGCCCTTTTCTTTCCACCTGCGCAAAATACCGTTTATGTAAGAGAAAGAAATCTTCCCCTTCTGTTCCACCGTGCGTTCAAAGGCAATGGTGATAGTTTCCACATCAAAGCCCATTTCTTCGGTCCAGCTATGAATATACTTCTGTTCTGCTGTAATCAGCTTGCGATCGTAGATACCAAAGGCAGATTTGATTTTGCCTTCCACACTTCCCCGCTGAGTTGCCCGTATAATCTCCTGTTCAGCCTTTTCGTGGGTTGTGATCCCCCGTTCTATCCAGTCCGATGCCACCTTTTCCACATACCGCATACTGTCCTTATCCAAGGTAATGCAGTATTGCAGCAACATCAGCACCAAATCTGGAGACATTCCATAGTAGCTGTACAAAGACACAATTGTGTCGGTGGCTACCGGATTTAAGGGCTTGTTTAAAATGGTTTGGGATTCCTGAAGCAGATAGGCAATATTCTCATCATCCTTTGCCATTTGGTTGATGTCCTGGGTGCTCAGACGCATACGGCTTTTGGTAATTGTCTGAATCTTCCGCTCCTCTTCCCCTCCGGATTCCCCTTGGGTCTCTCGAATATACCGAAGAACCGGCGTCAGTGCAGGATCCTCCGCCACAGACAAAGGCTGTGGCACTTGCTCAGCCACCGGCGTATAGGTAGCCACAGGCTGTGCCGGTATGTACGCAACTACAGGCTGCGCCGATGTGTAGGCAGCAGCGGGTTGAGCCGCACCAAAAGGTTGTGCTTCTGTATGGGTATACACCAGGTTTGGCCCAGGGCATACCTGAACCTGCTGAGTATTTTCTTCTATCGCCAGCTCTTCCTGGCTTATTACCCCTGCTTCCATCCAGTAGGCAATTGCATCCCGTACCGTTTCCACAGTGGCTTTTCCACCAATTTTGCGCACAAGATCTGCTTCTTCAAGTGGCTGGTCATGCCGCAGCAAAAGCAGCAGCACCTTTAGTGCGACCTCGCTGCACAACCGCATATGCTGATCCACCACCTCAGTAGGCACCGCAAATACACGACTCCATATTCCTTTGTCTAACCGATACGACAGCATTGTCCCAATCCTTTCGCATGCCCTTGCATTCACTATTCCCACACCAGGGAATTTACGACGGCTACTATTATACCACACTCCGGCAAGAAAAGATGCTATTTTCTATAACAAAGAATTGGTAAAAAGCTAGAAACATTCTATAAATACCCCTGCCTTTTGGTTGCTATCCGGCATAATTTCTAGTATAATCAACTTGTTTACAGAACTGTTTAAGAGGTAACTATATGATATTGACAGTAGATATCGGCAATACCCAGACTAAGCTGGGGGCATGGGACAACCATAACCTTGTGTTTGTAGCACGGCTGCAAACCAGTACCAGGAGAACCTCCGATGAGTACGCCATTGATTTAATGGATATTCTGCGCCTGAACCGATGCAACAGCAGCCAATTTGACGGTGCCATTATCGCCAGTGTTGTACCGGCTGTTTCGGCAGCAGTGCGGGATGCCGTTGAGTTGGTGCTGCGTGTAGATACAATATTTTTGGTGTCACCCGGCCTGAAAACCGGGCTGAACATTAAGATAGACACCCCCTCTACCTTGGGGGCAGACATGGTCTGTGCTGCAGTGGCTGCCATTGACCAATACCCACTGCCCTGTATTATCATCAGCATGGGCACCGCCACCGCCATATTTGTGGTGGATAAAGATGGTTCCTTTTTAGGGGGCAGTGTCAGCGCCGGTGTGGGTATCTCCCTGGAAGCACTTTCATTGCGAACCGCTCAACTGCCCCATATCAGCTTGGATAACCCTCCCGCAGGGCCAATTGGTTCCAATACGGTAGACTGTATTCGCTCCGGTATCATCTACGGCACTGCCGATATGGTAGATGGTATGGTAAATCGTATGCGCAAGGTGGTAGGTGAAGAAGCCACTGCCATTGCCTGTGGCGGAAATGCAGAAAATATCATCTGCCATTGCAGCTCCGGTGTGGAGTTAAACCCCAATCTTGTGTTAGAAGGGCTTCGGCTCATCTACTATAAAAATGCTCGGTAGCAGTATCGGGCAACTGTAAGCGCCGGTATTTGTAGCCCCCCAGATAATTTAACCCCAGAAGGATACCTATCGGATCCTATCCGGGAACTTAAAGTTGGCAAGGGATACAAAACGGCAACACCCACAATCTGCGCCGCATCTTTTATGAGCGGCAGCAAGGAGGACACATTTATGCAAACCGCAAGTCACAAACGCATCCTGTTCCTGACCCAGTTTTCCATTCTGCTGGCGATAGAAGCCATCTTCTGCTTCACGCCCCTAGGTTCCATCCCCTTCACCCCCGCCATTGTGGCCACCCTGGCCATGGTACCGGTTATCATCACCGGTATTCTGCTGGGTACTGGTGCCGGTACTGCTATGGGGTTTATTGCCGGATTGTTCAGCTTTATTGTCTGGACCTTTATCCCCCCCAATCCTGCAACCGCCTTTGTATTTACCCCCTTCTACTCCATCGGGGAAATTCACGGCAATCTTTGGAGCCTGGTTATCTGTTTTGTGCCCCGTATCTTAACCGGCACAGTCGCCGGTCTGACCTTTAAAGGAATGCGCAAGATCTTCCCCAAAGGCAAAGACTTTTTGGTATACGGGCTCAGCAGTTGTTTGGGGAGCTTAACCAACACCTTGCCGGTGCTGTTTGGCATCTATTTCTTTTTTGGTAAACCTTATGCCGAGGTTTTGGGTATCGGATACCAGCTGCTGTTGGGACTGGTAGGTACCAGTATTCTCACTAACGGGGTTCCCGAAGCCATCATCAGCGTCTTGGCTGGATATTTTATCTGTAAACCCATACATATGTATATGAATAAAAGATAACATAGAAACGACTGTTGCACCTTTTACTCCTTGGTGCAACAGTCGTTTTTTCAGTTAAGTTCCTGCTGAATCCACCAGTTTGGTAGGATGAGGTAAAACCCCTGCTATTGTATATACGGACCACCTTGCTAAAAAGCAGACGACCAAAGGTCGCCCCTACAGTGGAATGGAGGAAATTGTCTGGCGGTGAGGGATAGGTGATTGTTTGTAGGGGCGAGCTGTGCTCGTCCGGTAGCTCAAGATATACAAGCCAGACCACCATCATAAGTACTGCCGTAGCCATAGGTGCAGACGACCAAATGTCGCCCCTACAATGCATGCAGAGCCCCAAAGCCAGCCCCAAGTAGTAGCTCTCACTACCCCCACCTCGTTACCGCCACAGCGGCATAGCCGGGAGGGCTAGTTTTCTTTTGCCTTCTTTTCTTTTCC
>CAYNCW010000177.1:0-6501 GCA_964395635.1 uncultured Oscillospiraceae bacterium | reverse complement strand
TGGCGGGTTGTATTGGCAGCTATTCCTGGGGATATTTTTTGGCAAGGCTACGGATAAGGCGTACTTTTTCCGAGATGATAGGCATCAGCTCAAAATGTGGTTTCGCCACAAAATATCCCTGCACATAATCAATACCCAGCCAAACCGCTGTTTCCAGCTCTTGAGCTGTTTCCACGCCTTCTGCGATGGTGCGCACGCCCTTGGACTTACAAAAAGACACGATGTTGGATACTAACCGCTGCTTATCCACATTTTTGTGAATATTGCGAATAATTTCCATATCTATCTTTATCATGTCCGGGTCGATAGACAAAATACGCAGCTCGTTGGAATAGCCAGAGCCAAAATCGTCTATTGCAATTTGTGCGCCAAGCTCCCGCATTGTTGCCACCTTCTGTTCGATAGAGGCGAGGGCAACATTTTCATTCTCAGTAATCTCAAAGACTATCTGAGAGAACAGACTGGGGTGCTTGCTTTGATAAAGTTCAATATCTGCAGTGGAAATCTGCTGGTTTGGCAGGCTGTTTATAAACAGCTTTTTGCCTGCAAATTGGCTGCGGTTGGCTGCCAAATATGCTAAAACAGTATTCAGGGTTAAGGTTTCGATTTGATTGAGTTTAGACTGGGCGGTGGCCACCGCAATAATTTCAAGCGGGGATGAAAAGTCCTCCAACAAAGAGCGCATAAGTGCCTCATAGGCAAACACCTCGCCGGTTTTAAGATCCACAATAGGTTGAAAGGCAAAGCGTATCAGCTTTTCGTCAATAATTCGGTTAATGGCCTCGCGTTTTTCCAGCAGATAAAAGTTTTTGGCGTAGGAATCTTTGTTAAACTCAAAAACTGTGCCCTTCATGGTATTTTTTGCTTCATACATAGCAAAGTCCGCAAGCTTTAGCAGATCTGCAATCTCTGTAGAATCCTGGGGATACCAGGCAATACCGGCCGAACAGCGAATGCGGTGGGTTTTATTGTCTGGTGTAGCCATATAAAAGCACTGGTTGTTGAATAAATCTTGGGCTAATTTCTGTACAGTGGTTTTGGAGGCGAATCCATGGAGGAAGATGGCAAACTCATCTCCGGAAATTCTAGCAACAATTCCCCCATAGCGGGAAAATTGGTTAAACATTTCTCCTGCCTTGACAATATATCGATCCCCTAAATCATGGCCAAAATTGTCGTTTATATATTTCAGGTTATCCAGATCAGCAAAGATGAGCGCGCCAATCTTATCGGGATTACTTTCAATGGCTTGCATCGCCTTGCGCTTAAATGCCTGACGGCTGTATAGCCGGGTCAATGCATCAAAGTCCAGCTCATATTCCAGTCGGCGTGCCTTTTCAATGTCCTCGCTTACATCCATTATAACCCCCACAAGGCTGTCTTCGGTCTTGGCCTCCAACATACGAAGCCATTTGCCGCCGCCATGCTTTGTTGTAAAGTAATAGACATTTTCGTAACCGGGCTCCTGCTGTTGGGTAAGCAGCCCATAGACCTGTTGCCATTTTTCCTTGGTCATAATCCCATCGTTTTCTTGGCCTAACAAATCGTAGATATATTTGGAAACAAACACATACTTAGCGTCCCGAAGTGCCTCAAAGCAGCCCATGGGCATGTTGGTGAGCTCCATCACCTTAGAGATGCTTTTGGCTGTGTTGATAACATTGCGGTTAAACAGCTCAATAGCATTAGTAAGCTCATCGATTTCTTTCAGCCCAGTTTTCTTAAAGACAACCTCACTATCCGGCTTGATGCCGCGGATATACTGGGAAAGTGCAGTAATATCCCTAGTGGAAACCTGGGTTAAAAAGACAATTACCACAAGACTGGTTATGGTGGTGATTAAAATACTCAGCCCCAGTATTTTTTGCACACGCGCCGAGGTTTCGTGCAGAACCGATCTGTCAACATACCCAACAAGGCACCATCTCTGACTGCTATAAGGTGAATTGCGATCATACAGCTGCAAATCGTGCATGGTACAATACATGTCGCCAATGCCAGGGACAGTGGTTAGCTTAACATTGTTGTCAACCACAGATTGTAATTTCAGCACAGTGCTGGGTTGCAGATACAGTTCTGCCAAAGGTCCGCTGGGAATTACCCAGTCCAGGTTAATGGCTGAATCCTCGGTGGAAGAAACAGCATAAAAGCTGTTTTGGTAAGGTATATCGGAGTAGGGTAAGTACTTTTGTGAAAAGTAGTATTGGGAAATTTCTACACCAAGCACACCGTAAGCAACTCCCTGGGCATCCATTAGCGGCACAGAATAACAGATAACCTTTTGATTATCCGGCAACAGGGGGGCAGGTGCACTCCAATATCCCAACATCTGGTTGCTGAGAAGTTGTGGCGTTTGGGCCATGGACATGGGTTTGGTGTAAAAATTGTACTGCTGCATAGCAGGAAGAATACCCATGCTCACATCCCAGTTTATGCTTTTAGCAATCTGGTGTTTTTCAGAAAGTTCGGCTGGGCCCATCTCCATAATGTAGTTTGTATGGTTGGCCATAACAATATCTGGGGTGGAATTGCGAATATACACTGCGGAGTGTTCGTTTGGCTGATCTTTGTGTAGATTGGAATGGTTTAGCACCACAAATGCACCGGTAACATTGTTTTTTCGCAGCAGATCCAACACCGAGTTGGTAAACATCTCTGCGGCTTTAATATACGCAGTATCATTGGCATATACTTCATGAGCACTTATATTGTCCTGGGTTTCCAGTATGCGAATGCCCTGTTCCACGCTTTCTGCCTCTATGGCTACATTGGTCATGAGCTCCCCAATCATTTTGTTAAAGGTGACTGCCCGGGAGGCTACATTGTCATGGAAAAGCCGGAAAGACTCGGCATCTAAAATATAAAACACTTGAGAAAACGCCAGGGCAAATATGAGAGAAAGGCTTTGCAGTACGACAACAAAGGTCATCAACACAAAAGTTAGTTTTTTGAGCGAACCGGGTCTTAACATGGGCACACCTTCTTATAGTAAATTTAAACCCGGCAGAACCAGCCTGATAGGGTATGGGTAACCTAGGTCTCATATGTTCTATGGTTGTTGCAGTATATACGGTATTTGCAGCTTATCCAGTTCCTGTTTTACACTGAGCAGCCACTGAGAGAACTGAGCATCTACGTCCAGTATGTCGAGAATCTCCTCTTCGGTATACCCAAGGGACTTAAGAGGGGCGGCCTGTTCAAAGCCGCTTTTTCCGGCAGCAACCAAGGTGGATTGAAAGAGTGTCCGCACATCGTAGCTGTTTTGAAAAGGCTTAACAGCGTAGGTGTCAGATTCCAGCATTTGCTTAAATGCAATCTGGTAAACTTTCGCCACCACTTTGTTGGAGTCATTGCCTGTTTGCAGGTTTTCCAAACCGTTAGAAAATTCTGGTGCCGTATACGCACCTTCTATAACAGGCAGATAGCCGGTTGTCAGGGCAAACCGTATGTTTTCCTGTTGGCTGGTAAACCACTTTAAAAATTCTACAGCAGCTTCCTGTTTTTGCGGGGTAGATTTTGCCACGCACATACCGGCACCCTGGGTGATGGCAAAGCACTGGTTAAAAAATAAAGGATAAGCTATAGGCATACAGTGGATAGGGGTCTCTTGATTGTTCACAATTACCTGGCTAGGGAAGTGGGAAGCACCGGAGGTTGATCCCACATAGGACACCAAGGTGCCGGATTTAATATCGTCCGAGCGAAACTTGCCCCCAGCGCCAAAATAACCCAGGCTGATGCCTTTAAAATACAGTGCAAAAATTTCTTTAAGCACCTGCTCATTGATTATCACTATTCCTGTGCCATCTTCCAAAGCCTTAATCAGTTCAATACCTGCTTGCCGGTTGGATACAATAATAAAATTGGCAACCGAATCGAAGCCTAAAAAAGCATTGCCGTTCCAGGGCAGGTCTGGGGACTGTTGGTCGGTCCAGTGGTAGTATTCCTTAGCGGTTTGGTAAATGCTGTTCCAATGGCTCAGTGCCCCTATATCTGCGCCGGTAGCCTGTGCAAAGGCATCCCAAGCCGTATAGTTTAGGTAAAGCAGTTCAGTGCTTTTTACAATGGGTAGGACAAGAAGTTGGTTTTGCTCAAATTGTCCTTCTTCCAGAAAGGATGGAATAAACTGTTGGGTTTCCTCCTGGGTATAATATGTGTTTAAATCTACTAAACCATTCAGTTGGTGAATTTTAAAAGCTATATCCAAATACGATGAAAAGAGTTCCGGCATGGGATTACTGTTAATATTTCCCTGCGCAGAGGCGTATACACTGGCCTCTAAATCCGCGATGGTGTCAAACCCAAGAGGAAGGACAATAATGCCTTTTTGTGCACCCAATGACTGGTTAAACCTATCCACAGCCTGCTCCAGAGCAAGCTGGCTTTCTCCCACATAATAGTGCCACATTGTAATAGCAACCGGCTTCTTGGGGTTTAGTAAGGGTTCCTGACTGCAGGATGCCAGTAACAGCAAAATTGAAACAGTGATAATCATCAGCTTGATTGTTCTACTCATGCACAATCACACTCCCTTTGTTGTCAGGATTTTCGGTTGTCGGTTGGCTTTTGGTTTACCAAATGATTTTGGTCTCAGTATAACACATATGCTGGATAGAAGATAGATATGGTATAGATATCTTTTGTACAATGTTGTAGCGGATGTCCAATTGTTTTTTATAAGATATGTTCATTATCGCGGAGTGATCAATCAACGTATTTCGGTGAACAGTAGGATTTGCTTTATCACAACCTTGGTTACTCCTACTTTTTTCTGGCTAGAATGGGCAAAACATGGTATAATCATTTGAGTACAATTTTGCATAGTTTTTATATTGTAAATATTTCTTTGGGGGAATAGCCATGAGAAAATTTTTAGCGGTATCACTTTCCCTGTTGCTTATAATCGGTTTGGCTGCTTGTTCCGGCAAACAGACAGTGCCCCAGGATGTTGAGGTTCGGTGGCAGGATTCTGCCCTGGAAGCTGCTACCCGCAGATACCTGAACAAAGCGGACAAAACCCACATCTATCAAAAAGATTTAATGGGGATCCAATTGATTACCATAAAAGATACCTTTGTTCAGTTTAACAATGGTGACCCTTATCTAGTATCTGAGATTGCAGGCGGGGAGCCGGTTACACAATTGGCGGATTTGAGCCAATACCCCAATCTTGGCAGTGTGACAGTGGCGAGTACCCAAATTTCGGATATATCTCCAGTTGCCAATCTGTCCCGCCTACAGCAGTTGATGCTGTACGACAACCCCAATGTCACCGATATATCCTTTTTGCCTCAGATGGAGCGGCTGGTGGTGCTGGTGCTCCACGATAACGGGATTGAGGACCACAGTCCGGCATTGGATGTAAGCAGCTTGGTTGAGCTGGATTTGCACCGCAACCACATCCGCACCCTGGATTTTACCGATAAGCTGCCAAGGCTTAAAACACTAAAAATGGATATTAACAATATCCAGGATTTGGATTCAGTGATAAGCTTATCCTCGTTGATTGAGCTGGATGTTCATGGAAACCACATTGATGATATTCAGCCACTATCCGCCTTAACCGGGCTTTTAAAGCTTAGGCTGGATAGCAACTTTATCAGTGATCTAACCCCGTTATCCTCCATGCAGGGTTTATCTTTGCTGGATGTTTCAAGCAATAAGCTGGAATCCCTGGAGGGACTGGAAGCATTGACAAGAATGGTGCGGTTGGATATTACAAACAACAAGGTTTCCGATCTAAACTCCCTATCCAATATGCAGTCCTTGCAGTATCTCCACGCAAACGACAATCAAATAACCGATGTTACACCCATAGCCAAACTAAAAGGCCTGCAAAAATTGGATTTGGCCAACAACAAAATCACTAGCCTAAAACCCTTGGAAAGCCTCATAAATCTGCGAACCCTAGATTTAACAGGAAACCCAGTTACCCAGATAGAAGTGGATCTTTTACAGAACAAGCTGAAAAACTGCAATATAAAGTTTTAGAAATTATAGGAGCACTGCATCGAATTTGCAGTGCTCCTATAAATATATCAACAACTACATCCAAAGTGCCTGCAGCACACAAAAATATGGATACGCACCTCCATGTCTGCATACATAGTGACAGGGGGTGTTTTTTATGAAACATGTGCTGCTGGGGGTAATTATGTTGTGTTGCGTATTCTTCACCGCCTGTACAAGCAAACCTGCACCGGAAAAAGCGCTGGAACATATGCTTGAGGCACTTTTAGCCAATAAGATAACCCAGGCGGAAAAATTTACCTGCCAAGGCACACTCAACTACAGCAATTGGAACATCAACGCCAAAAAGATGTATAAGGCAATGTTCTCATCCTTGGGGTACAGTGTCAATGGCAGCACGGTAATGGATAACACAGCCGAGGTATCGGTAACTGTTACGGTGGTGGACATGGAGACAGTGATTGCCGAAGCCAGTTTGGAGGTTCTGGAAAGCGCGATGGGAGGTATTTTTGGCAACAACAAAAAATTGTA
>CAYNCW010000176.1:0-6563 GCA_964395635.1 uncultured Oscillospiraceae bacterium | reverse complement strand
TGCTAACCCTCTCTCGATAATCTCTACATACCCATAGTCGCCATTTACACGGATGATGTCACCATCTTTGATAGATTTCGTCGCATTCACAACGCCAACCACGGCGGGCAGCCCATACTCTCTCGCCACCACAGAGCCGTGGGTCATAACCCCGCCGACTTCTGTAACTAAGCCCGCTATCGTCACAAACACCGGTGTCCAACTGGGATCGGTGAATGTGGTGACGAGAATATCTCCCTTTTCGATGCGCGCATCGTCTAAGTTGAAAACTACTCTTGCACGTCCCTCTGTCACGCCGGATGAGACAGCGATACCCGCCAAAGCGCCACTTGGAATATCTTTGGCACTGTATTCACCCGAGGTCATCTCTCCCTCGGAGGTCATCACTCGCGGTACTGCCAACTTTTCGTATGCAGCATATTCCACCCTTCGCTTTGCGATGAGTGCGTTATCCACTCTGCCGTTGCGAACAGTATCAAGCAGTTCCTCTAAGGATAAGTAGAAGATGTCCTCCCGTTCCTGTATGACCCCCTGCCGCACAAGTCGGTCGGCTTCCCTCAGCATGGCAGCTTTTATGGCCCAATAGTACCTAACCATAATATATTTCGGGTATTCCCGCCACCCGATGAAATTACGCAGGGTGCTGATTTTCTTCCGTGTTTGCTCTGCCTTTTTCCTGCCGCCGGGCAGCTTCTCCAGCCGCTTTAAAATATCCTGCTCTTTTTGCTGTGCCTCACGAAGCCCACGCTGAGTTAAATCCGAGCGAGAGCCCTTTTGGAGATTATTGATGTTACTCAAAAGCATGGGGACAAGCAGTGTCGGCTGTTCAATAAAGCGTGGCCGCGAAATGTCAATTTCGCCGGGGCAGCGCATACCATATTTCTCAAGAAATGACTTAATTTCCTTGCCGACAGCATTTCCACCCGGCAGTTCACTTAAATCGGTAAAAAAGGTTTCATTCTTTGCATGGGATAGGTACTGAATCACTTCGGGGTATTCTCTTATGGCATCCGCAACATCCATCAGATCCAGTCCCATATTGGTTGTAATATTGTTGCCCACCGAACGTGAGAGCAAATTCGAGACACCTTTCTCACCGAGCCACCATTCGATACGCTTGTCAAGCCATCCTGCTGACAGCGTGCCCGCAAACACAGCGCCCATGCTTTCGGGGTCATTCATGGATTGTTTCAGCGCATCACTAAACATCTTAAAGCCTGTGGTGAGCAATTCTTCTCCTGACATGGCTGCAAGCTGCTGCTCCAATGCTGCAATTGCCGCATCGCTCTTTGAAATAACCCTATCCATAACCGATTTGTCGTTGCTTCCATATATTTTTATCACCTGAACGATGAGCCCAAAAGAAAAATAGGAGGCACTCATCATGCTCATAAAGCCTTTACCGCTGCGCGCTATGGATTTAGTAAACCCCTTTCGCTTTGCCATTTCATTAAGTGTACTGCGCACCAAGGGATCAATTGCTCCCATTGCGGAAATCATGGCGTTTCGCCATACGGGAAAGGACAGGTCACGGGATAATTCGAGGAACAGCCTACCGCCAATCGGAACAAAGTATTCATCATCCCGCCCCTTCTTTGGCTTATCCATGAAGCTACGCTCAAAAAATGATATCCCAAGCGGCTTCATGGCATCGGTCATCATCTGCTGGTGCCCAAAGGACATATAAATATGGTTTTTTCCGTCTGTCACATGGGGTAGTGGAAACAGCGTGGTGATGGGACGGGACTGGACGATAAAAATTTCCTCGCACTTTACACACCACTCGATATCCTGCGGGACGCCATAGTGGCGTTCAATCTGCTTGCCCTGCTCGTGAAGCTGCATGAGCATAGCAGGACTTAACATCCGGCTGTCACCCGAAATTTTGCCATCGCGTATGCGCCAGGTCGCAGGAGTTTTTCGTCCCGACACCAGCGCTTCGCCGAGCCCCTCCACCGCCTCGATAACGGTTGTGAAACGATCGGAGCTCTGTGGATCGGCGGTGAACAGCACACCGGCATAGTCGGCGGCGACCATGCGCTGAACAACCACGGCAACGCCTCCGACCTCATCAAGCCCTTGGGTTTTTGCATATGCAAGCACCCGCTCCGACTGCGAGGAGGCATACACCTCTGCAATTGCGGTTAGGATACTTTCTCTCGACACATCCAAAAGGCTTTCAAACATGCCCGCAAAAGAGGCGGCATAGCCGTCCTCGGCGACCGCTGATGATCGGACAGCAAACTGCTCGAACTGGGAAAAGCCCGCAAGAGCCGATGCGATTTCCTCTTTGGCTTTTTCGGTCAGCTGACCGTCCTCAAAGGCAGACTGCAAAATAATAAATCCGTCCGGCACAGGAAAACTCGCTTGCTTCATGTTAGCCAGCGATGCCCCCTTGCCTCCGGTGAGCCCACGGTCTTTCGCTCTTTTATCCTCAAATGATAGTAGAAACATATAGGTTGCCCCCCCTACAGCTTAAATTCCCAAACAGCCCTGCCTTGCTCGGCGTAAAGCGACACACTTACTGAGATATCCTGTAGCTTAAGTCCAAGCCAAAAGTGGGCGGCGCAGGCACCTACGCAGACGTCGGGATGCTCCCACTTGAAATGCTGAAAACCCACGGGCAGCGCGATTTTCACCTTTTTACAGTCGGAGGACACAGCAAACTCCCAATGCTGGCTGTTTGCCGCCGACGGTGCTTTCGCAGCAAGCTTTAACGCAGTGGCAAGCTCGGTGGGTAGCTTAACTTCTGTCATGCCGCCTACCAACCGATCGTTTAGTGGCTTGCGGCGGTAGCTCATCATATTTTCGGTCAATCGGTCGAGTAACCGCAGACCCTCTCCCTTAAAGTAGCCAAGCGGCGTGATACAAATCGCTCGCCTGCCCTCCGGCTCACCCTTGCCGTAACCAAATTTAGGCATATCTGCTTTCGCCGCTTCGGGGAGATGGGGCATGAGCCGCTCCAGCTCCGGCAGCAGATAATGTCCGAACCAACAGGTGGCAAGCCCCAGCCCAGTGGCGTAAAGGAGTACCATCTCACCGATAAAACCTACCGATGCTACTGACAGCAGATCGGTTTCTGCTATAAAGGCAAGGTTATCAGGTGGAGGGTTTCGCAGATTGTTGGCAAGCGGCCGTGTGTGGTCGGCCTTAAAATATCGCATCTCCACCGACTTTGTAAAAGGAATATCTATGCTGTCGGTAAATGCTCTAAGCTTTTGCATATCGCTCTCAGTTAAAGTCTTATCCTGATAGCTGCGCACCGAGCGCCGTGTTTCTATGGCACTCTCCCAAAACTCACTACACTCTTTATACGGATTCATCTGCTTTTGCCCCCTTTTCATACACCAAAATCCGCATGGCATTGTTCACCGTTTTACTGCCCATCGTCAGCTTAAACATCATACGAAAGTATCCGCTTTTAATGGTTTTTACAAACCGCTCGTCGTTGAGATATATGCTTTTTACAAAGGTCATGCCAAACCGCTCCAGATGCTTTGGATTGTCGATGCCCCACTTGATTTCCGCGCCGGTACGGTTTAATAAGCTATTTAGCCGCTTTTGTGTGAGCTTTACCGACAGCTCGGAGTAGACATCAAAGATGTAGGTGACACTCTCAAACCGTGCGTTTATCGCTGTAAGCAGCCGTTCAATCTCCTGCGCGGAAAGGTACATGGTCAGCCCTTCGGCGATGACAAGCACCGGCTCGCCGCCATACGCCAAACCGTCCAGCCAGCTAAGTTCGTTCACCGACGAGGCGATGAAGCGGTAGCGCTCATCTTCCGAGCAAAATTGCCGCTTTAGGTCAATGACCTCGGGGTAGTCGAGGTCGTACCACTGGCTGTTTTCCCTTTGGATACGTTCGGCGCGAAAGTCCAGCCCGCAACCCAGATGCAGCACCAAGGCGTCCGGATTTTGCCGGAGAAAATCGGTGGCAAAATCGTCGATGATGGCACTGCGCAGTGCCATAAACACTGCGTCTTTTTATTGACCGAAAGCTTTTTAAAGTCGTAGTCGATGAGACCAAGAACCTCCTCGGCTTTTTTATCGGTGATAATCTGTCCGCTTTCGCTCATCCTCGCCTTGGAATAGAGGGTGATGAGGAGCGTTTCCATTTCCTTTTTTAGCGTAATTTTTGGCATATCGCTACTCCCTCTGCGCCTTTAGCGCTTCGCTCATGGGAACTGCGGCAATCTTGCGCATACACAGCTTTTTAGAAAGCTCAAACGCGCCGACAATCAGCACCAGCCCGAGCAGAATAAAATACCAGTCCAGCCGGACTTCTATGGTCAGATTTAGCAGCCCGAAGATAAAGGTCAGCGCCGTACCGATGGCGTAGTAGGAAATCGGAACGCCGATGGCATAGCCTATGAGCACCAGCCAGCGGGAGCTGTTAGTCATAAGTGCGCCTACCTCGCCCTTTTTGTAGCCAAATACTTTCATCAGTGCAATGCCGCCCTTTTGCTCGTCGATACTCACCGCGGGAGGATGTAGAGAATAATCATGGCAATAATGGCCGCCACAATCGCAATGCCATACAAAACCGTATTCATCAGCAGCATATAGTCAGCAAGGCTGTCAACAAGGCTCTCCGGTGTGGTGAGCTTGTAGACGAGCGCGGGGTCAATGTCAAGTGGTGTATGTGACATAATGGCGTTGTATGCTCCGCTTTCCCAGCCGAGCAGCCTGTCAAAATGCTCGAGCGAGACAAATATATAATCCCCAAGCCCGGTGTCGGCAATATCGGTGATGACAATGGACAGCTCCCGATCGGAGATGATGTCGGCAAATCACAGGGTATCCCCGGGCTTGAGACGATATTTAGCAGCCATGGTTTTGGTGATGACGGCTTTCAGAGCCTGCAAGTCTTATCGGCTATATATGCCTCCATTATTTATGGCTAAATTCATCCTTATAAAAATGCCGCTTCATGAGGTCAAGGCACTTGTTAAAATCCGCTATCAGTGCGTCAAAGTCGGTGGTCTGCCGCATGGCAGAGCTTGACATATACCCCTCTGAATAGTATGTCAATATTTTCAGTACAAGCTGAGGGTCAACATCGTCCTTAAACTTTTTGGCATCCATATTTTCAAACACAAACGCTGCACTGAAAGCCTCCCCCTCAGAAACATAACGCTTAATATCTTCTGCGACCTCTTTATCTGTTTCATAGTACATGCCTGTTAAAAACAGGAGGATTCCCGGAAACCTTTTCAGTGCCGACATTTTTATCTCGGAAGCTAATCGTATTTTATCGAAGAAGTCGGTGACCGATTTGTCAAAGCGGTTGTCGATTTCGGCTTTGAGGGTGTTACCCGCAAATTCGGTCAAATAGAGATAAAGTGCTTTTTTGCTTCCAAAGTAATAGAAAACCATCGCCTTTGAGATGCCGGAGGCCTCGGCGATATCAGCGATCGATGCCTTTTTATAGCCCACCGCTCCAAATATGCTCATGGCGGCGTCTATAATGATATTTTGTTTTTCCGGCGACAGACTCAAGAATCTTTCCAACATCATCACCTCTAATAACATTAACCGAATCGGTTTAATGTTATGATAACACCTTAAACCGATTCGGTCAATAGTATTTTACTATTAGCTTGTAAACAAAATATTAAAGCAAAATCTTCTGCGAAATTCTGTAAAACATATAATTGCGAAAATTTCTGTGTGTCAGTTCCTTCGGGTAATAGACTTATACATTGTGTTCCATCGAAAACCAGTGGACACATTTTTCCGTTTAGTCGCATTGCGGATAAAACGGATTTGCGTTCAAAGCGAGCGTCAATCACACCTTCTTTCAAACGTTCGCTTTTAAGTGCCCTTCCATAAAGTCTACAACCTCCATATTGTGCCTACTGAGCCCTTGCTGATGTCAAGCCACTTGGCTATGTTCACTTCTTTTTCCCCACGTTGTTTCGCTACTATTAACAATTCTCTTTTTTCGTTTGATATTGGCTTCATTTGACTTCCCCCTCTTTGACTTATTTTAACATCGTTTATTGTTAATTTAAAGGGAATTTGCTATATAATCAATTAACGTATGCATATCCATTTTATACATATGGACGATTTTGTATTATAGGCAAAAAATAAGAGGGTTTAACCGTTAAAGGTTATTCCCTCTTTTCATATACCCAAACTCAAAAGAAAAGCACTCCACATTAAGCAGAGTGCCATTCTGTACCATTACATCTATTTACTTATAACTACCGCCTAAAGCTACTAAGTGACAATGTTGTATCAAAAAACACATGAAAGATTGCTGTTCCTCTCCTTCATACTCAATAGGGTAAACGCCTATATTTTCAGCCATAGCACAACCGCCACTTTGGTAAAACGCTTCTGCACTTGCTACTATTTCATCATCAATAAATTCACCGTCAATATCTTCTGGCTTGTAGTGTGGAGGTTGTACCTCAATAAGTAAATTATCTTAGGCATTGCGGCGGTGCTTATACTGCTGATGAGTGCAGTTTCTTCTTGCTCTGTCATTTTTGAGGGCGGCTTTAACAGCGTTATCGGCACTTCCTACACCTCAGAGGACGAGGACATTATCGAGG
>CAYNCW010000175.1:0-6575 GCA_964395635.1 uncultured Oscillospiraceae bacterium | reverse complement strand
TGTGCATTAAATTAGGAATATAAAAATGATACTTTTAATAATACACAAAAATACAACAAAACTGCTGGTATATACAACCCAAAGGTCTCATATACCAGCAGCGGCGCTATTGCTATTGATTTGTAGGCAGGGCAGAGGTGTACCCATCCAACAGAAGCTATTGTATAGGGTCGGCCACAATCACATCCAGCCCAAAGGCTCTAAACTCCTTGACTGTTTTGGAAGGGGTGGACCAATCGGTCACCAATTTGTGCACAGCCTTAGCCGGGCAGATAAAGTTCATGGCAGTAACGCAAAACTTGCTGTAATCCGCCACCCCAATCACAGTGTCCGATCGCTCCAGCATAATCCTGCGGGTGTGGGATTCTTCAATATGGTAATCGGTTACCCCGCTGTGCAGGGAGATGCCCCCAATCCCCATCAACAGCTTATTGGCATAAAACTGCCCCAAACTCTGGTTTGTGAGATGCCCAGAAACCGAAAGCTCGCCTGGCCGCAGTTCTCCCCCCAGCAAAATCACCCTGCAGTTATCCTGCTTTACTGCCTCTTGGGCAATCAAGGTGGCGTTGGTGATAATGGTCAGATTTTTCTTGTCCCTCAAAAAGGCGATACTCTCCAGTGTGGTGGTGCCTACATCCACAAACAAGGTGTCCCCATCCTCCACCAAAGCAGCAGCAGCGGCGCCAATTGCCTGCTTTTCCCGGTAGTTTACCACCTCTCTGTGGGCATAGGTGGGCTCTTCCCCATACAGTCCGTGCAAAACTGCCCCACCGTAAACCCGCTTTAAGTATCCCGTCTGCTCCAGATACTCTAAATCTCGGCGTATGGTCTCGATAGAAACCTGATATTCCTTCATCAGGTCGGTAACCTTCACCATCCGGTTGGTCTTGACCTTATCTATAATCTCCGCTCGTCTTTGATGCAGCATGTGGATTTCTTGCCTGCCTTTCACCAGTGTCCTGTAGGTATTGTAGCACAATCCACACCCAAATGCACGGGCAAGCTGCAAAATACCTCGGTTTTTTTATAGGGTCACTTACCCATCCCCTAAAACCGCCAGTGGATAACCACCGCCTGCCTACCGGACTGCCGATCCTTTTCTCCCACCTCAATGCGCTCTACCAGCAACTCTACCAACTGCCGGGGAATACTGTTCAGCACCCGGTCTTGGCTTGAAGGGTGGGCATCCCCATCAGCTGCTTGCTGCTCCAGTGCCGCGATAGTATCCTCCACAGCCTTGATCTGCTGCTGAATCCTAGCCAAATCCTGCTGTAAGCTGTGGTTTAGCTCCAAAAACTGCTGGGGGGATATTACCCCCTCCACCTTATCTAGATACAAAGCTTTAACTGCCTGCCCAAGCCTTTGCTCCTGCTGAACAAGACCACTGCGCTGTTTTTGCAGCCGCTGCCGCTGTAAATCCTGCCCATGCCGCCCTTCCAGTTCCCAAATAGGGGAGCAGCGGTAATACGCCGCTGTATATCCCCGGATACTGTTCTCTACAGCCACAGTCAGCTGATCCAACCGAATGGTTTGCCCGGTGCATTGGGGATTTTGGCGGTTGGCAGCATACATCCTGCACTGGAGGTAGGCCTTGGGTATCCCTTTGTAGGTATGCCCTAGCCGCTGCATGGTGCTGCCGCATCTGGCACAGTGCACCAGGTTGGCCAGCAGATGGGCATACCCGTTCTTTTCTGCCCGTACCCCTTTATTCATGCGCTGTTGTACTGCCTCAAAGGTTTTTTTGTCCACCAGGGGCTCATGGGTGCTTTCCACCCGAATCCACCCATTCTCCGGAATGCTCAGCAGCTTTTTGGACTTATAGCTGGCCTTTCTTTTCACCCCCTGCACCAAATCCCCCAGATACACCTGATTCTTAAGGATCCGTGCCACAGTTGTGTGGTTCCACTGCCCCGGATGCACTGAGGCGTTGCCGTTGACATACCCAAGCCCTTGAGCCTGCTTGTATCGGCTGGGAGAGAGAACCCCCTGTTGGTTGAGCAGCTGGGCAATTCTGTGGGTACCCGCCCCCTCCAAATACAGGGCAAATATCTGGTGCACTGTCTGAGCAGCTATCTCATCCACCACCAGGTGATTGTGATCCAGGGGATCCTTTTTATACCCATAGGGGGCAAAGCTGCCGATGTATTTCCCGGCTTTGCGTTTGCTGTCAAGCACCGCCCGAATATTTTCGCTGAGATCCTCCAAATACCACTCGTTGATAAGTCCGCTTATCTGCCGAGCCTTTTTGTTCCCCTTTACCTGTGTGTCAATGTTATCCAGAACAGCCACAAACCGGATTCCCCACAGGGCAAACAGACCGTGTATATACTTTTCCACCATTTCCAGATCCCTTGTGAATCTGGATTGGTTTTTACACAGCACAATTTGAAATTTTCCCTGTTGGGCATGGCTCAGCAGATCCTGCCACTCCGGCCTATCCCTATCTGCACCAGAGTAATCTTCGTCGCAGTAAATGCCGTAAATCTCCCAGCCCTGCTCCATGGCATATTGTATCAGCATGGATTTTTGGTTCTGAATGCTTTCGCTGGGCTGGGTACGGTCCTCATCCTCTTTACTCAGCCTGCAATAGATAGCACACACCATACTGTATCCTCTCCCATCGGCTGGCTGGATTTAGGGCTGTTTTCGGTTTTCCCCCGGTATCTTCCCATTTTTTATAAGCAACAGCAGATATTGATCCACCGCCCGTTGCAGGTTTTGTTCCCGCTCTTCTTGGGTTTTGGAGACAAAGGTTTGTTGAACGTCCAGCTGGGTTTTGTCCATAATGATACCCCCGCTCCATCCTATGCACCGGACAAACCTTGCTATGCAAAGGGAAAAGCCCCCAAACAAAAAAGCTGCTATAAAACTAGCAACTTTTACCCCTTAGCGCTCATATGACCAAAGGCCGCCCCTACAGTTTGCCTTGTAGGGGCGGCCTT
Source organism: uncultured Oscillospiraceae bacterium (assembly GCA_964395635.1). Classification (GTDB taxonomy): domain Bacteria; phylum Bacillota; class Clostridia; order Oscillospirales; family Ruminococcaceae; genus WRAV01. The sequence goes on along the minus strand of CAYNCW010000175.1, from coordinate 3,633 downwards.
TTGTCGTCCGTTATTATCCAATTGCCCAGCATACCGGTGTTTTACCTTATCTGGACAAAAAACATTGCTACTCCAGCCATACACCTTCTAAGAATGTGTAATTGCCCCTAAAAATATCTTTTGGATAAACAGCGATGCCGCACCCACAGCAGCCGACTGGCAATGGGTGTGGGACACACGAAAGGCCACGCCGCTGTCCCGCCAAACATTGCGCCGGGCAGTTTGCTGTAGCTTTTCCAAAAAGATATCCTCACATTCTACCAGCTCCCCGGACAACACAACCACCTGGGGATCCAGAATATTCACCACATTGGCAATAGCCACCCCTGCATAAGCCGCTGCTTGGTGGAAGATCCCCAGCACATAAGGGTCCTGCCTGCGTGCAGCTTCTGCCACCGTCTCCAGCTCCATCGGCTTTCCGGATTCTAAAAGGCTGTTCAGGGCAGGGGTAAGGCCCAATCGCATTCCTTCTCCGCTGGCCCGCATAATCGCCTGCACCGAGGAGTAGGACTCTAAACACCCGTGGTTACCGCATTGGCACCGTGGCCCGTCAGCATTTACCACAGTATGCCCAATCTCTCCTGTAGCACCGCTGTATCCCGCAAAGATGGTACCGCCAGTGACAATACCCATACCAATACCCCGGCTTAGCCGCACCAGTATAAAGGAATCCAGATCCTGGGCCACTCCAATGAGATGCTCGGCCACCGCAATGCAGTTGGGATCGTGCTCCACAGTCACCCCAATGCCAAACTCCTCCTCCAAAATTCCACCAATATCCAGGTGGGAAAACCCTTCAAAATGCTGGATCTTAATGGATTTCCCTGTCTGTCCATCCACATGTCCCGGAAAGGATACCGCGATGCCCTTAACCTCGTCTCGATCTGGCACCGACTCCATTAGCCTGTATATCATGGCCTTGGCCTGGGGGATGATGCTTTTCTCAGAAATTCCCGCCAAAGGCTCATGTAAGGTGGTTTTTACCCGGCTTTTCAGATCAATCACAACCCCAGTCAGCCCCAAAAGGTTGACGTCCAACCCGATAATCAGGTTGTTTTCCAGGTTGATATCCAGCCCCTTGGGGGTTCTGCCCAGCATGGTGGTGGTGCTTTCCCGCCCGCTGATAATATGCTTTTCCAGCAGATCCGCCGTGATATTGGATACACTGCCCCAACTCAGCCCGGTCTTCTGTTGTATATCTTTTTTGGTAATAGGACCATACCTGCGGATGCAGTTAAACACGCTCAGCAGATTGGCGCTGCGCATCATATCGTGATTGGCGGCTTGCTTCAAGAAAAGCTCCTCCTTGCTCCAAAAAGCATGTTGCTGGGTTTACCCGCAACATGCTTTTCTGTAAGTATGTGGTATACACAGTAATACCCTGTAGGTACACTGCAAAACACTGTATCAGTGGTGGGTTTTCCACCAAACTGTCACAGCCCTCTGTAGGGGCGGCTTTAAACAATCAGGTGTCTAAATACGCTTTAAATTCTTGCGGATATCCACCCCAACAGCCGCCACAATAATAAACCCTTTGAAAATCATTTGCCAATAGGGGTTTACCCCGATAAAGGTTAACCCGTAGTTGATGATACCAAAGATAAACACACCCGCCACCATGCCGGGAATACTGCCCACACCGCCGGTGTTGGAAACACCGCCCACAACACAGGCTGCAATGGCGTCAAACTCATAGGCAGCACCGTAGGCATTGGTGCCGCCACCGGTTCTGGCACATTCCAAAACCCCAGCCAAGCCAAACAACGCCCCGCCAATGGCATACACCGCAATGGTGGTGGAGGCCACCTTAATGCCGGAAACCAACGCGGCTTCCTTGTTGCCGCCTATGGCGTAAATACTGCGCCCAAAGGGGGTATACTTGAGTATCACCCACACAGTCACCAGCACCAGCACAGCAATTACAATGATCACCGGCACAAATCCCACAAACCCGGAACCAAAGAAGGTAAAGTCCGGCCGGATACCGCCGATAGGCTGGGAGCTGTTGGGGGGCAGGTCAAAGTAGATGGAGTTCATCCCAAACACGGCCACCTGTGTGCCCAATGTTGCAATAAAGGCAGGAATGGAAAACTTGGTGACCAAAATCCCGTTAAGTGCCCCCACCGCTGCGCAAACCATAATGGCAATCAATACCGGAATCAGCAGGTTTAGCCGGGGCAGGTTGGGGTAAAAGCGCCGGGAATACTCCAAGGTCTGGGTTAAAGACGCCGCAATAACAGCAGCAAACCCCACCGAGCGGCCAGCGGAAAGATCCACCCCGCCGATAATCAAAATCATCGCCATACCCGATGCGATAATCAGCCTAGTGGAGTTCTGTATCAGCAGATCCTTAAGCACATTCACCGAAACAAACCGGGGATTGATAATGGCAATGATGATAACCAATACCAATAATACCATAAAAATAATATTTTGGGAAATGAGTTTTTTAATTGTACTGGGAAAACCCCTCGTCTCCACAGCGGTAGCTGTGGCCTTGTTGTTTTGCATATTCAAACCACCTCTCGCGAAACCATGAACTTGGTAGCCAGGCGCATGATTGCTTCCTCGTTGATTTCTTTCCCTGTAAGCTCTCCGGCCTTTTTCCCCTCACACATCACCATAATCCGGTCGGACATACCGATTAGCTCGGGTGTCTCGGAGGAGATCATCACAATGCTCTTGCCGGACTTAGCCAGTTGGGCTATCATGGTGTAAATCTCATACTTGGAGCCCACATCAATACCCCGAGTGGGTTCATCCAGCAGCAGAATCTCCGGTTCGGTTAGCAGCCACCGGGCAAACAGCACCTTCTGCTGGTTGCCTCCAGAAAGATTCCGCAGCGGGGTGGACATAGAGGGGGTTTTTACATTCAACCTTGCGGAGCTTTCCGCTGCATCCTTACGGGCCTTGCGGTGCTGCAACAGCCGCAGCCGGTTGGTATAGCGCTTCATGCTGGAGATAACAATGTTTTCCTGTACGCTGAGAACAGGGAAGATACCGGTTTTGCGCCGCTCCTCGGTGAGCAGTGCCATCCCGTTTTGCATTGCATCTCGGGGGGCCTTTATCTGCAAGGGTTTGCCATGTATGGCAATGCGTCCTTTTTCCACCGAGCGTATACCAAACAATGCCTCTATCAGCTCGGTGCGCTGTGCGCCCACCAAACCACCAATCCCCAAAATCTCCCCCTTGCGCAGAGAAAAGCTGATGTTCTGAAAGGATTTGGGAAAGGGGGAGGTAAAGTCCTCCACCTCTAAAACCACATCGCCGGGCTGGTTTTCCCGGGGTGGAAACCGCTGCTCCATATCCCGGCCCACCATCCGGGAGATAATCAGGTCGGTGGTGAGCTCCTCTGCCGGCCAGGTACCCACCATCTGCCCGTCCCGCATAATGCTCACTTCGTCAGCAATCCGCAGAATCTCCTCCATCTTGTGGGAAATATAGATGATGGAAACACCTTCCGCCCGAAGATCTTCGATAATACGGAAGAGGGTTTCCACTTCGTTTTCAGTTAAAGAGGATGTGGGTTCATCCATAATAATAACCTTGGAGTGGTAGGTTACAGCCTTAACAATCTCAATAGCCTGCAGCTGAGATACCGACTGGTTGCCTGCCACCGTATTGGGGTTGATA
>CAYNCW010000174.1:0-6593 GCA_964395635.1 uncultured Oscillospiraceae bacterium | reverse complement strand
GAGCATTAGAATTGCTTGCAGAATAGTAAAAATTCCCGGACCATGTTCTACACAGTCCGGGAATCTATTTTTCTTTTTATGACTATTCGGTGGGGTATATTCAGCATTCCCTTGCCTTAACACCCTTGCAGGGGACGCAAAAACAGTTCTGGCACTGGTTTTCGTCTCTTTTTGCTGTTAATTGGCAGCTAATCAATCATCTCGCGGACTGCCCGTGCAACAATGGTTCTGGACAGTATTATATTTTTTCCGGTTAAACCACGCAGCTTTTGTTTCATTTCTTCTGTATACCCTATGCAGTCCATAACAACCAAGTCCACATCAAGGGTTTTTATCCTATCAGCCGCTGCAACCAGCTCCCCCTCGTCGCTGTAAGGCGAAGCGGGTATTGCAACCACATCCTGTACATAGTTGCGCCATTTGGTTTCCGACTGTTTAATCTGCAGTGTATCAGGAGTAAGGACAGCTATTTTAGAACGGTGGGCCAACACAGGCACCAACGCGTTAAGAATTTTGTAGGGAAAAATAAGCGGCACCTTTGCGGTAAACACCTCCGGAAACTCTCCTGTGCAGATAAATAGGATAATAGACGCGCCCTGGGCCTCCAATTTGTGGATACACTGCTGAAGCCTATGGAGTATATGCTTTTCCGCAAAGGTTACCGAGGTTCCATCCAAGAGTTTTGAAACCAGAACGTAATCGCCCTCTTGCGGGGCAAACTGCTGAATCTCTTCATGGGTCAAGCCATCCAGTCCCCCTGCCTGAAGCAATTCTATATTATTCCCAAGTATGGGCAGCATATCACAGGTTACATCCTCTCTGGGTGCCTGACCGATAGTAATTGCTCCTACCTTTATCATAATACCTCTCCGATCTATTTTGGTTGGCAACATGTGCATAAATGATTTCTTTCTTGCACAAAAGCGTGCAGCAGTGTTTTGCCAGTTTCAGATCTCTAGTATAACACTTTCTGTCAACAGACACTAACTAGTTGGCTATACTCCTCTTCATCCTAGAAGCTGCATGCATTCACAGCTTCACCTGACTTATACCACGCAGTTATGTCCCATAGTTTGTGAACTGCATGGGGCGCCCAAATGCCCGCAAAAAACTCTTTTTTACAGTACAATCACCACCATCTATATTTAGCATCGGCATATCTATACAGGGGTGCAAGAATATTTGGGTACTACTCTTCAATACTCCATTTCATGTATGTTCTCAAAGAATATCGGAACAAGCAATTGCCATACCCTTAATTATAAGGGGGCGATTCTGTGGCAAAAATAAAACTATCCTATACGCTTGATACAATCCCACAGGACGTTAAACAAAATATTTGCGATAAGTATATTGACCGGCTTGTACGGGTGATGCTAGAGGAATACCAAAAAGAGATACAGTCCAAGAGCAATTTTAACGGCTCTGAAAATTGACATGGCTTATGTGGTGTCATCTTTGCACGAAGGGAGAAGCAGGACATGGAGGGTATAAAAGCAGCCTGTTATTGTCGTGTATCCACAAAGAAGGAAGAGCAGGAATTGTCTTTGGAAAACCAGGTATCCTTCTTCAAGTCCTATACTCAGCAACATGGGCTTGAAATCTATACTATTTATACTGATGACGGTGTATCCGCAAAAAGCCTGAAAAAGCGTGATAATTTTAATCGAATGGTATCTGATGCAAAGAAAGGCCACTTCAAAAAGATTTTGGTAAAAGACATCAGCCGGTTTGCAAGAAATACTCTGGATTTTTTAAGCGTTATCAGAGAACTTAAGCTTTATGATGTAGAGGTTGTATTTATTACAGCCAATATGAGTACCAGTGGCAATGAATTAACGCTGACAATGCTTGCAGCCGTTGCTCAAGAAGAATCAGGCGCTCTCTCCAAAAGAGTGAAGTTCGGCAAGATGCAAAGCGCTAAGTCCGGTCGCGTACCCAGTATAGTGTATGGGTATGATAAGGTGCCTCACGACAAATACAATATGCTAATCAACCAAGCAGAGGCCGGAGTGGTAGAGCAGATTTTTGATTTATATGTCAATACCCAGATGAGCAGCTATCAAATCGCTGCTAAACTCAACAATGATGGGATACCAACGAAAAGAGGCCCGGGCTATCGTTGGTCACAAACTGTTGTATGCGGTATATTAAAAAACAGGTTATACATAGGTGAGGTTTGTAACGGTAAAAGTGAGATAGTAGACTATATTCTGGGTAAGCGTGTAAAACACAGCCAAGAGAATTGGTTTGTGGTTCATCGGCCGGAGTTTCGCATCATTACAGATGAGATGTTTAGAAAAGCAGGTACTATTTTAGCCCAACGCAGCAATTCTTACCATCAGTTTGATGAGGATGGTAAGACCAGGTGGAAACGTCCTAGTGTTCGATATCCCCTATCCAATCTGCTTGTTTGTGCCAATGACAATTACAGTTTTCGCCGCAAAACAAGATCCTATAAACCAAGTGGATATAGCTATACATACTGGACTTGTTCCAAACGGGATTACGGTGTAGTTGTGTGCGACAACTCAGTTAAAATTGATGAAAAGCAGATGCATGGAGCTATATTGTCTTTTTTAAATGCTCTATTTGAAAACCAGGGCAGTATGCAGAATACCCTTAGAGAAAAGATAAAAAGTGAACTAAACCGTAAATACGGGGAGCAGCACCGCAAAGATATACAAGTTGCAGAACTCAAAAAGCTTACATCTCAAAGGGATAAGCTGATGGATTTATATCTAGAGGATACCTTTGACAAACAGGTTCTTTGCGATAAGCTCACTCCCATTAACAGACGCATTGGTGATATTAGCGTTGCACTGAAACTGTTTGAAAGTCAAAAAAGTATCCCCCTGGAGATGGAGAAGAACCTTGGGAAAATGCTTGCTATGTCTCAAAGCGATTCAGAGTTTCTATTAGACAATGGGTTTCTAAAGTCTGTATTTGAAAAGTTTGTGGTTCAGCCAGATGGCAGAATATCGGCAATTATAAAAAAGGATATGGGCACCCACTCTCATTTGGAAATACCCTTTTGCCATATCTTAGATGAATCTAAGGTTACTGTTCCAAAACAAACTAACGATATTTAACATGCTAACCGGAATGAACCAGCATACCGGCAACTGGCCGGGCAAAACAGTTGCCAATGCCCATGGAACCCACCAGTTTCAAGGTACAGACTATATTTTGGTGGACCTGCCCGGTACCTATTCGCTAATGGCCCATTCCAATGAGGAGGAAATCGCTCGTGATTTCCTCCTGTTTGGCGAAGCGGACGCTACCATTGTTGTATGCGATGCCACTTGTTTGGAACGCAATCTTAACCTGGTGCTGCAAGTGATGGAGATAACCCCGCGGGTTGTTGTTTGTGTAAACCTCATGGATGAGGCTAAAAAAAAGGGAATTCACGTGGATTTAGCCGTATTGGAATCCCTTTTGGGGGTTCCGGTTGTGGGAACCAGTGCCCGGAGTGGTAAGGGTCTTAGGCAGTTACTGGAGAAAGTGGAGCTGGTTTGCACAGACCCGATACCACCCACTTCATATAAAATCCGATACATACCACCGGTAGAACAAGCTATTTCTCAACTGGAACCGGTGCTACTGCAATATGGGGCAAAACCCTTTCTTAGCCGCTGGCTGGCTTTGCGTTTGTTGGAACCGGAATCTGCCCAAGATGCAGGTATTGCCAAGGTTCTGGGGCTTAACAATGCTGAAAAACCTGAGATCACTACAGCTATCCTAGATGCCCAAACAGTGCTGGAAAGCGCAGGGGTGTCTGCCCAGTGTTTGCAGGATCGGGTTGTATCCTGTATTGTGCTGGCCGCAGAAGAAATTGCCATGGATGTCGTTCCTTGTCAAGGATATCATGGCCATGAATTTGATCGTAAACTGGATAAGGTGCTGACCAGTAAAGCTACCGGCATACCCATTATGATCGCTTTGTTGTGTGGTGTATTTTGGTTAACACTTGTGGGAGCCAATTACCCTTCTCAAATATTGTCTACCGCTTTGTTTTGGTTGCAAGATAGGCTCACTGATATGTTTATCTGGTTTGGTAGCCCCCAGTGGCTTCACGGTATTCTGGTGTTGGGCGTTTACAGGGTGTTGGCTTGGGTGGTATCGGTTATGCTGCCTCCCATGGCAATTTTTTTCCCGCTATTTACACTGTTGGAGGATTTTGGGTATCTGCCCCGCATTGCTTTTAACTTGGATCACCAGTTTAAAAAGGCAAAGACATGTGGCAAACAGGCATTGACTATGTGTTTGGGGTTCGGGTGCAATGCTGCAGGTGTGGTGGGTTGTCGTATTATTGATTCCCCCCGGGAGCGTTTAATTGCGATTCTCACTAATAATTTTGTACCTTGTAACGGGCGGTTTGCGCCACCACACAAAGGGGAACTAAATTGCCCCGGGTGGCTGACAATCAACAAAACACAGCCAAAGCAATACTATCACCTCTTATATATGGGAGGATACCCAGCCATGATGTAGGCTTACTTTAAAACTGCAAGCCGTCGCAGCCGCTTGCGGAAACCAGTTTCTATTCGTTTTCCAACAATTCTATTAGCCCTTCTACCACAAACCGTTGTGCCTCTCTATCCAATAGGTTAATCTGGCACAGGCTCCCACGAATTTCACGTTCCTGGGTACAAATACCTATTTCCTTTCCTTGCAAAGTGGGCAGTTTAAAGGTTCGGCCATTTTCATCAGTTTGTAGGTGGAGGTGCCCTTGCTCCATCAGCCATGTGTTGATTTTTGCTCCGGTAAACCTTTTTAAACCATGCTGTATCAGCAGACAATTCAGCCGATCCGCTATGACACTGACGGTAACCGGCTCATCGGTAAGCACAACGTTATCCAAATGTAGTGGCTCTTTTGCGTCTACTGTCTCCAGATCTGCTTCACTGTGCCCATTTTCCTGTATAAACTGTGCAATAGCCTCCAAAAAAGCATCTCCATAGCGTTCCAGCTTAACCTGCCCTACACCAGACACCTGCAAAAGCTCTTCTTTCGTAGACGGCAGCTGGATACACATATCGGTAAGAGTACTGTCTGAAAACACTACATAGGCCGGAACACTCTGGCGCTTGGCAATTTCGCTACGCAGTGATACAAGTCGCGCGAAAATCCGTACATCCACCGGCCTTGCAGGTTTTGTTTCTTTTGGTTGACGCTGCGTTTTTTCAATCTCTTTGGCTATCTTCATGTGCACAGATATACTGCCATGCAAAATCTCCCCTGCAAGGTTTCCCAATTTGAGCACCGGGTATTGGTCATCGGTAACATGTAGGTACTCTTGTAAAACCAATTGGTGTATAATATCACGCAACCGTTTTTCCGATTCCCTGGAAATACAATAGGTGGAGAGCTTGTCCAATCCCAGTCGCAGTATTTTTTCGTTTTTACTGCCCCGCAAAACATCAATTATTGTCTTTATGCCATAACGTTCCCCCATACGAACAATACAGGAAAGAATCTTCTGCGCTTCTACTGTGACATCTTCAGTATGAAAATTGTGTAGACAATTTGCACAGTTGCCACAGTATACTTCTGGGGTCTCTCCAAAATATTGCAGGATATAGCCGCGCAAACAGTCTCCCGTGTGGCAGTAATAGGTCATACCCTTAAGGCGTTGCCGGTCTCGTTCCTTGAGTAAATGCTCACTCTGGGCATCCTCGTACACAGCATCTCGGTTATTTTCAATGAGGTATAATGCAGTGCGTACATCCTGACCTGAATAAAGGAGCAGACAGGCCGCTGGATTGCCGTCTCGCCCTGCACGTCCAGCTTCTTGATAATAGCTCTCAATATTTTTAGGCATGTTGTAGTGCACCACATATCGCACATTGGATTTGTCGATCCCCATACCAAATGCGTTGGTGGCTACGATTATTTGGGTTCGGTCGTGGAGAAAATCCTCTTGGTTTTGGTGGCGCTCATTATCTGAAAGACCTGCATGGTATCGATTTGCTTTGTATCCTTTTTGGCATAAAAGGTTGCAAACCTCTTCCACGGTTTTTCTTGTAGCGCAATAAACAATACCCGCTTCCTCTTTTCTTTCGTCTAGAAACTGTAGAAGGGCAGCATCCTTATCATTGGGCTTTTGCACCTCAAAAAATAGATTTTTGCGGTCGAATCCGGTCACCAAAATATAAGGGTCAGCCAGTGCTAGCTGATCTACAATATCCTTACGGACTTCTAAGGTAGCAGTTGCGGTGAAAGCGGAAAGTACCGGTCTTTGGGGAAGGGTATCCACAAATCTGCGTATATTTAGATAACTGGGACGAAAATCCTGGCCCCACTGGCTAATACAGTGTGCTTCATCCACTGTCACCATGGAAATTGGTGCACCGTGAGCAAATTCCAAAAAACCGGCGCTTTCCAGCCGCTCCGGTGCTATATAAATAATGCGGTAAACACCTGCTTTTGCGTTTTCCAGAGCCAAGCGATTTTGGCGTTCGGTCAAAGAGCTGTTAAGGTACGCAGCCCGAATCCCTGCTTGGGTGAGTGCGTTGACCTGATCCTTCATCAGCGAAATCAATGGAGAAACCACCAAGGTAATGCCCTCCATTAACAATGCAGGAAGCTGA
>CAYNCW010000173.1:0-6602 GCA_964395635.1 uncultured Oscillospiraceae bacterium | reverse complement strand
GTGCGAAATACAGTACATGCGTTTTATTATATCTGGCGATGCCGTTGCTCCAAGCCGATGGATTTGGGCCTTGCTATCCTGTATTTTTCTGTATATAAAAAGCAAAAACAGAATTGTTGCATCGCTTAATAATTATATAATAGTTTTATGATAAAAGCAAGGTAAGAAAATTTCATAAATTTTTATTAATGCCTAAATTTTGCAGCATGAAAGCCGAACTATATGATAGGATAGTGTTTGCTTTTACGTATCCTGGAAGCTGGGTTATTCCATAAAAGGATTTCAGAAAGAGTACACATCTTATGAATAATCTAATTTGTCCTACCTGTGGCGCAACTATGAATCAACCGCATCACCCTTTTTGTTCGGTATGCGGCAGTAAAAATCAACCTGCAAGGAGGCAGACGCAAATGCGCTATCAAAACATCGAGCTTAACGAATACAGTAAGGCTCTGGTCTGCCCGCACTGTGAAAACGAAGAGCTCACCCAAGGGGACTACTGCAAAATTTGCGGTAGCGACATTATCAACCGCTGTGCGGATACTCCCGACCTACACAGCAAAAACCTGGTGGTAAAAAGTTGTCGGGCTTTGCTGCAAGGCAACGCACGATTCTGTTCTCGCTGTGGAAATGAATCTACATACTTTCAAAATGGTTGGCTCAAGGACTGGAGATGCGAAAACACAAAGCAAGCAATCCGCAACATCAACAGTGTAGACAACACCATCAAGTTTAGCGAAATCAAAGAAGAGGAAAAAGCAAAATAGCAAACCCTCTCTCTCCCCCCCGGATGTATTTATCCGGGGGGAGTTGTGTTTGGGGGCACTCCGATATGGGTTTTGCCGTGAATAAACACAGGTTGCTGTACTAAAATTTACCGATTCGCCTTTATCCGGCTTTACAATGGGAAAAAAAACCTGTACAATATTGCTATATAGAAATCAAAAGTAGCACCCCATTATATTAAAAAACTGGGCGGTGCTATGAAAGGAGATAGGAACTATGAGATTACAACTGAAAAATGCTCTTTGTTGTGGCGCTGCAGCATGCCTGTTGCTGGCAGGATGCTCCCAGGGCAAAAGCCCGGCAGCTTCTGCACCGGCAGCAGACAACACCCAAGCGGCCCAACCCCTTTCCCTTGAGATTGCCCCTGTGACCTCTCGCTTTGACGACAAACCGGAGGTTACCCTGTTCCTGCCCGGCAATACTTACGGCAATTCCAACAGCACAAGCGGATCCAACCAGCTTAACAATGTGTTCCAGTGGAAAAAGCGTATGTATGTGCGTTGGAATAATCCTGTTTACAGCTCGGTAGAGCCGGAGCATATCGGCAAAAAGCTGGACACCATTACCTCCAGCATTGATACAAGTTTAACCGGTTGCGATATCTACTGGTACATTCCCACCAACTGTGAGGCAGTTGTTGCTGTGCAACGGGGTGGAAAATATGAGCTGTATAAATACTACGCCATGGGCTTTTACAGCGAACCCATCAACGATGCCAAATCCTATATGAACCTCCACGGTATTTACAGCGCAGCCGATATCACCAAGGTGGAATTTTACGATTATCCGGATACCTCCCCCATGCGGCTCATCACCGCCCTCACCAAACCAGAAGATATCAAATCCTTCTACAACTTCTACGCCCCTTTGCGGGATGCCACCAAAGAATACTACGATGCTCTGGATGAGTTTGCAGAAAAATCCGATGATGACGACAAAGACACCTATTCCCGTTCGGATAAAGATGATAACTGGTCCAAACCCTATGCTGTATCCGGCGCTTGGAACGACAGAGTAACCATCCGGGTATACTCCAGCAGCGGCGTCTACATGGATGCAGAATATTACCCCAGAATCGAGTTTATCAACCGCTTTGAGGTAAATGATTCCTTTGAAGATTTCCTCAAGAAAAAGGCCAGCACCGTTGTTTGGGCATAAGTACAGGATATATTGTAAGAGACTGTTGCGTGCCGCGGCAGTCTCTTTTTTACATGGGCAAAGCCCGGCCCGCTTTTACAGAGGGCCGGGCTTTTATGTACGCGAACAATTAGGCAAAGAACTTCTCGTAGTAGCCGAACAGGAATACCACAAACACAATAAGGGGCAGTATCCAGGTTAGATAGAACTTAATCTGTCTGGGGAATTTGATACCGGAACCGCTGTTTACTTCCTTTAAGAAGTTTTCCCAGCCCCAGCCGCCTTTGGTTACACAGAAGGCCAGGTATACAAGGGATCCCAACGGCAACATGTTGTTGGAAACAATAAAGTCCTCCAGATCCAGAACCACCGTACCTTCTCCCATGGGTTGGAATCCACTGAGCAGATTAAAGCCCAAAGCGCAGGGAAGGGCCAAAATAATAATGACAAACAGGTTGATGATGGTTGCCTTTTGACGTGAGCAACCGGTTTTATCCATAGCAAAGGCCAGAATATTTTCAAACACTGCTACCACTGTGGACAGAGCAGCAAAGAACATAAATACAAAGAAAAGTGTTCCCCACAACCGTCCCAAGGGCATTTCGTTAAATATGTTGGGCAAGGTTACAAAGATTAATCCAGGGCCGCCGCCAGGGTTTACCCCAAAGGCATAGCACGCGGGAAAGATGATAAGGCCGGCCATAATGGCAACGCCAGTATCCAACAGTGTGACGTTTAAAGATTCCCCCAGCAGCCTGTGATCCTTGCCGATATAACTGCCGAAGATGGCCATACTGCCGATACCAATGCTCAAGGTAAAAAATGCCTGACCAAGTGCCGCAAAGATTACCGAACCCCATCCATGCTCATAGATAGCATTTAGGTTGGGCTTCAGGTAAAAGGCCAACCCCTCTGATGCCCCCGGCAGTGTTACCGAACGAACCACCAGCACAACCATGATGAGCAACAGGCAGGACATCATAATCTTGGTTACCTTTTCAACACCCTTACGCAAACCCAACGAGCAAATACCAAAGCCAATCACACAAACCAAAATCATACCGATTACGTTTTTGGATGGACTGGCTACATGGGTGCCGAAAATTTCGCCCACCGCATCAGGTGTAATTCCGGCAAAATCCCCTTTTGCCATATAATATAGGTAAAACAAAATCCATCCGGCAATGGTGGTATAAAACATCATCAGCATGTAGTTGCCGGCCATACCTACCCAGCTATACCAATGCCACTTGGTCCCCTTCGGCTCCAATACATGAAAGGATGTGGCCACACTGCGCTGACTGGCGCGACCCACCGAAAACTCAATTGCCATGATGGGAATACCCAGAATTGCCAAAAATACCAAATAGATCAAAACAAACAATGCGCCGCCGTATTGACCGGCTATAAATGGAAACCGCCAAACATTTCCCAGGCCGATGGCACATCCCGCCGAAAGCAGAATAAAGCCGATACGCGATGAAAGTGTCTCCCGTTTTTGCATAGAAATCCCCCCGTTACAAGATTAGATTCTGTCGGTTTTTTTCAGTGCCAACAGTAAGAAAGGTTTCGACAAGACCCCATCTGGCCGCAATGGGTGACATGCACAAACCAATACCATATAAATCATATCATTTTGTTATCAATTGAGCAATAAAAAACTGGGTAAATGTTCATAATTTTATTAATTTTATCATTAATGATAAAATTAATAATGATTTTAACGATTTTATGCGTTAAAACGCCCGGCATATCTTTCGGTGAAAGCTATGCCGGGCGCCTATTACTGAAATTCTACCAGATCCGTTGTGTAAATATGGGTGCGTAGCACCTTTACTCCATCCGGCTCTATGTTGCACCAGCTGTAAAATGCCTTTAACAGCAAGGTTGGGTTGATGTTGGTGTTGATGCCTGTTGCAAGCCGCAGGGTGAGGTGTAAAGCATTCTGCTGGATATCTTGTGCCAGCAGCTGAAACAGTGGCTTTAAATCAACTAGCTTCTCTCCTTTTTTGGTGCGCTTGCTCACTTGGATAACCGGCTGGGCCAAAAACACTGCCAACTTTTGTGCAATTTCATCCACATTCTCGCTGTTATACCGCAGGGTAACCTGATAATCCGCCCAGGCAATCTCCGCTGGATCCATCCCCGGCTCGGTCACTTTGGTTACTGTAAGGCCCGGCGGCAAACAGTCATTAAGCTTGTTTGTCACTTCTTCAAGGGAGAGTGGCTGAGTGAGCCGCAGATCCACCGACTCACACAGGCTTTCGTAACCCAAAGATATGGGCAGTGCAAAGGTCATATACAGGTGTGGGTTAAAGCCCTGGGTATACCAAAGAGGCAGCTGGCTGCGCCGTAGACTACGGGTCATGGTGCGCATGGTATCTAGGTGGGAGGTGTATTTTGCCCGCCCGGTTTTTTCAAAAAATACGCGTACCGGTATCATCTGCATGGCAACTTCCGCTCCTTATCTTTATATAGCGCCGATGCACCGCATCCACTGCAGCTCTGGCGGCAATGAGGGGTTGTGGCTGCCTTATGCGCTTGCTGGTTTTCCCGCACCAAAAATTGGTGGCTCACCCCATAATCCAGATGGCTCCAGGGGGTTGTCTCGGTATAGTCCCGGCGGCGGTTCGCGTAAAAAGCGGGATCTACACCGTGCTCTGCAAAGGCATTACTCCAGCGAGCCATAGAAAAATACTCATCCCATCCATCCAATCGGCTCCCCTGCTTCCATGCAGATTCCAAAACAGCACACAGTCTGCGATCTCCTCTGGCCAACACCGCTTCCAAGCTGCTAGTAAGGCTGTCGTGATACCGGAAGCTAATCTTTTTGGATCGAATACAGCTTTTAAGGTGCTTTTGTTTTTCCCGAAACAGCTCCATGGTATCCTGGGGCTCAAACTCAAAGGGGGTAAAAGGCTTGGGTACAAAACAGGCGGCGCTGATGGTTACATTCACCGCCTTACCCTTGGGCTTGCTGGGAAGGGAGTAGTATAGATCCACAATGCGCTGGGCCAAATCCGCAATCCCTGCCACATCCTCCATGGTTTCGGTGGGTAGTCCCAGCATAAAGTATAGCTTCACCGAGGTGTAGCCGCCCTCAAAGGCTGTGCGGCAGGTGCGGAGTATCTCCTCTTCGGTGATATTTTTGTTGATAACATCCCGCATCCGCTGGGTGCCTGCTTCCGGGGCAAAGGTAAGCCCAGATTTGCGTACCTTTGCAATCTGTTCCAGCAGCTTGTCCGAAAAATTATCCACCCGCAGGGACGGGAGGGATAGATTTACCCGCTGCTCCTCGGTCCAGCCCAGCATTTCTTCCAGCAAAGGCTCTATCTCGCTGTAGTCGCTGGTGCTCAAAGAGGTTAGGGAGATTTCATCATAGCCGGTTGCGGCAGTCAGATCCAAACCATTCTGGTTAAGGGTTTCCGGGTTCTTTTCCCGGAAAGGCCGGTATATAAATCCAGCCTGGCAGAACCGGCAGCCTCTCAGACAACCCCGCAATACTTCCAGCATCACCCGGTCGTGGACTATCTCGGTAAAGGGTACCACGAATTTATCCGGATAAAACACACTGTCCAAATCCGCTACAATCCGCTTTTGCACCTTTTGCGGTGCACCGTGGGTAGGGGTTATGGCGCTGATGGTGCCATCCTGGTTGTAGCTAACCTCATACAAGGAGGGGACATATACGCCGGGAACCTGGGCTGCACTGCACAAAAACTGCTCCTTGCTCCATCCCTGATCCTTTGCCTTTTTGTATAGGTCAATGATATCCAGGTTGGTTTCTTCCCCTTCCCCCAGCACAAACAGATCCACAAAATCCGCCAGTGGCTCCGGGTTGCAGGTGCAGGGGCCACCAGCCATAACAATAGGGCTCAGCGCTGTTCTCTGGGCACTGCGCACAGGTAGCCCTGCAAGATCCAGCATGTTGAGCACTCCGGTAAAGCTAAGCTCATACTGCAAGGTAAACCCAATGATGTCAAAATCCCGGATAGGATCCAAACTTTCCAGGCCATACAGGGGTATCCCCTTTTCCCGCATCAGCTGTTCCATATCCCCTGCAGGGGCAAACACACGCTCGCACCACACATCTTCACGGGCGTTTTTCAAGGAGTACAGTATTTTCATACCCAGATGGGACATGCCAATTTCGTATAGGTCAGGAAAACAAAAAGCGAAACGAACATCCACTTTGTCCGCTTCCTTCATTACACTGTTGAGCTCGCCCCCAATATAGCGGGCGGGTTTTTGTACTTTTTCCAATATCTCTTCCAGTTGTACCATTGTATTCAAATTCAGAATCCTCCAATCTGATACTATCATAGTACAAAACCCCAAGAAAAGCAATATGCCAATCTTCCCTGTAAAAAAACCGCTGCTATTCCCCCTGCACACCCTTACTCCCGGAATATTACTGTAGCCGCCAGATAACCGCTGGTAAGCAGCAGTGTAAAATTACCGCTTTTACTCATCAGCATCCAGATGGCAATTCCAAACAAAGGCGCTAAAACCAAAAAGGATACCATTTTGGAAATGCTGTGGGCAAGATGTGGGGTAAACATGGTGTTGCAGGCAAGCCGCATCACCTGCCCGCCGTCCAGGTTACCGATAGGCAGCAGATTAAACAGCGCCACAGCGATGTTCACAGCGATTAAAAACATAGTGCGCATTGACTGAAA